>CANIAI010000331.1 GCA_947465275.1 Acidobacteriota bacterium
CGCGTGGGCGAGAACCGGACCGATCTCGGGCGTCGACTGGAGCGCCCCCTCACTGGCGGCGGCAATGGCCGGCATCGAGTGGAAGGCCTGCGACAGCACCTGTGCGCTCCGTTCCCCGATGTGGCGGATGCCGAGCGCGAAGACCAGCCGCCACAGCGGATTGGTCCGGCTCCGGTCGATCTGCCCGATCACCTTGGCCGCATTCTTCACCCCGAGCGTCCGCTCGATGACCTTGCCGTCGGACCGCGTGGAACTGCTGGTCAGCGCCGCGAGCTGATCGGCCGTCAGGGCGTAGAGGTCGGCGTAGTCGCGCACCAGGCCAGCCGCGATGAGCTGGGCGACGAGCGACTCGCCGAGCCCCTCGATGTTCATGGCCGCTCGCGACGCGAAGTGCTCCAGACCCCGCTGCAGCCGCGCGGGGCACGAGGTGTTCTCGCACCGCCAGACGACCTCGTCTTCGGGCGGCTGCAGGACGGCTCCACAGCGCGGGCACGCCGTCGGCATCTGCCAGGGCACCGCGTCGGCGGGTCGACGCTCGAGTACAGGACCGACGACCCGGGGAATCACGTCACCGGCCTTCTCGACCACGACCCAGTCGCCGGCGCGGATGTCCTTGCGGGCGACGTCCTCGGGGTTGTGCAGCGTCGCCATCGAGATGGTCGACCCCGCCACCGACACCGGGTCGAGCACGGCAAACGGCGTCACGGCGCCGGTGCGCCCGACGTTCACCTCGATGCGCAGCAGGCGGGTGATCTTCTGTTCCGCGGGGAACTTGAACGCGATCGCCCACCGCGGGAACTTGCTTGTGGTCCCGAGGCGCGCACGCGAGGCGAGGTCGTCGACCTTGATGACGACGCCGTCGGTGTCGAACGGCAGCGAACGACGCCGCTCGCGCCACTCGCCGCAGAACGCCACGAGGTCGTCCAGGCCGTCGCAGCGCCGCCAGTGCGGCTCGACCGGGAGTCCCCACGACACGAGGCGACGCAGGGTGTCGGCGTGCGTCGTGGTGTCGCCCTCGGGCGGGGGGGGCGCGTCGAAGAGCGGCGCGTCTGTGCCGGCGACTGCTGGTGGCGGCGGCACCACCAGCTGGTACATGAACGCGCCGAGCCGCCGGCGCGCCACGAGCGCGGGCTCGAGATGTCGCATGGTGCCGGCTGCCGCATTGCGAGGGTTGGCGAACAGCGGCTCCCCCGACGCGCCGCGCTCCTGATTGATTCGCTCGAACGAGGCACGCGGCAGGTAGACTTCGCCCCGCACTTCCAGACGCGCCGGGACCGGTCCGTCGAGGCGCAGCGGAATCGCGCGGATGGTGCGGACGTTCGCCGTCACCTCTTCACCGTGGACGCCGTCACCCCTCGTCGCCCCGCGTACGAGCAGGCCGTCTTCATAGGTCAGCGCCATGCTCAGGCCGTCGATCTTCAGCTCGGCGACGTAGGTCACCCGCTCGACCGTCTCGGTCGCCGTCGAGAGCCCCTTGCGGACCCGTTCATCGAAGGCGGCCAGATCCTCGTCGGAGTACGCGTTGTCGAGGCTGAGCATCGGCTCGGCGTGCGTCACCGTCGCGAACGCCGAGTCGACGCGGCCGCCCACGCGCTGGGTCGGCGAGTCGGCCGTCAGCAGCTCGGGATGCGCCGCCTCGAGTCGCGCCAGCTCCAGCATGAGCGCGTCGAAGTCGGCGTCCGGGATCTCGGGCGCGTCGAGGACGTAGTAGCACTCCTCGTGGTGGCGAATCTCGCGGCGGAGTGCGGCGATGCGTTGGGCAGGCTGCATACGACCCCGGCACAGGGGCGCCCGGCGGACACGCCGGGGCGACAGGCGAAGGCGCGCCGCCTAGCGGTCGCGCGACAGGACGTAGTCGGGCAGAAACGCGAGCGCGTCGCGCTCGGCGCTGGGCGAGAAGGCGGCCAGCGCCTTCTTGGCGGCTTCGACATAGTTGGTGGCGGCGCGGTAGGCGTGCTCGATCGAGCGCGACTGCACGAGCATCGCCCGCAACTCGCGCCACTCGTCGATCGTGGCGTCGCGCCGCTCGACGATCCGGTGGATGAGGGCGCTCGCGGCGGCATCGCCGCGCGACAGCAGGTGGATGACGGCGAGCGTCATCTTGCCTTCGCGCAGGTCGCCGCCCACCGGCTTGCCGAGCACGACCTCATCGCCGGTGTAGTCGAGCAGGTCGTCGACGAGCTGGAACGCCATGCCGATGTTGAAGCCGTAGTCCCACAGGGCGTCGAGCTTCTCGCGCGAGGCGTCACCCAGCATGCCGCCAATCTTGGCCGAGCCCGCGAAGAGGTACGCCGTCTTCCGGCGGATGATGTCGAGGTGTTCTTCCTCGGTGAGATCGACGACGCCGTTCTTCGTGAGCTGGTAGATCTCACCCTCGATCATCCGCAGGGTGACGTCGCAGAGCAGCTTGATGTAGTCGAGGCTGTCGTGCGTGAGCGCCATCGACATCGACTTGATGTAGAGGAAGTCGCCCAGCAGCACCGTGACGTCGTTGCCCCAGCGCGAGTGCACCGCCTGACGGCCGCGGCGAAGTTCCGAGGCGTCGATGATGTCGTCGTGGACCAGCGTGGCCGTGTGGACGAACTCGACGACCGAGGCGTACAGCGGGGCGTGTGGACCGCGATAGCCGCTCATCCGCGCGGCCATCAGCAGCACCGCCGGGCGGATGCGCTTGCCGCCGCCGCTCTGGATGTACTCCCCCATCGTGGGGATGAGGGGAACCTGCGACTGGATGTGCCGGGCGAACTCGTGTTCAACCTCCTGGAGGTCGTCGCGAATCGGCTCGAACATCTGGGCGAGCGTGGCGTACGTCGGTTTCGGCGCGGCGGGATTCAAGCTGGTCAATCAGACCATACGAGCGTGCGGGGTGTCAACGCGCACGGCCGTGTTAATTCGTGTGAACAGTTGCAGTTACGGCTTGAACAGACGGTCGAAGTTCACGACCGCGTCCCCCGCCACCCGGGTCGCGTCGGTGCCGCGCAAGGCCCCGACCACCTCGGCCACACGCACCACGTGCGCGGGCTCATTGCGGCGGCCGCGGAACGGCACCGGGGCGAGATAGGGGCTGTCGGTCTCGATCAGCAGCCGGTCGGCGGGGACCAGGCGCGCCACTTCCTTCAGTTCGAGCGCCCGTGGAAAGGTGACGATGCCGGACAGCGAGATGGCGAAGCCGAGGTCCAGCGCCCGTCGGGCCGCCGTCCGCTCGCCGGTGAAGCAGTGCACCACCCCGCCGACCTCGGCCGCCCCTTCCTCCGCGAGAATCTGGAACGTGTCGTCGTCCGCCTCGCGCGTATGCAGGACCAGCGGCAGGCGGAGCTCCCGGGCGAGCTGAATCTGGACGCGGAAGACGGCGCGCTGCGCGTCGCGCGGCGCGAAATCGTAGTGATAGTCGAGCCCGATCTCGCCCAGGGCGCGGGTCTGCGGCTGCGCCGCGATGGCCTCGCGCACGAGCCGGACCGCCGCTGCTGGTTCGTCGGCGAACTTCCCGGCCGCGTGCGGATGGAC
>CANIAI010000332.1 GCA_947465275.1 Acidobacteriota bacterium
AGGGGCTTCCTGGTAGATCCGGACGCCGATCCAGCCGAGCACCGAGAACGCGAGCACGATGACGAGCACGAACGCGATCCACAACCGGCGCATGTTCATTGCAGCTCCTTCCGTCTGTCCTGCCTGTGAGTGACCGTCACACAGCATGAGCCTGTTTGTCACGCCTGGGTATGTTGGCGGTCATTGCCAACCGGGGGCACTTGGTATATGGGCGCCCGGCGCCGGCACGGCCGGACCGCTCGGCCCCGGGGGAGCGGCCGTGCTCGCGTGGCGGGACGGCACGAGACTAGAATCCCGTCACGACGCGATGGCCCACGAACCGTTTGAACTGCAACAGATGAGATTCCGGCTCGAGGCCGATGCCTCCGCCAGGCGGATCGCCGAGCTCGAGGATGCCGTCGCCGCGCGCGATGAGTTTATCGCCACCGTCGCCCACGAGCTGAGGAATCCGCTCAGCCCGCTCGTCTTCCAGGCCCGCCTCCTCTTCGACAAGCTCGAGTCGGCGTCCCGGGCCGGCACGTCCATCGCGCCGGAGTGGACCTACGGCCAGGTGCGGCGATTCGAGCACCAGCTCCATCGCGTGCTCGAGACCCTCGACCGCCTGCTCGACGTGTCGCGCCTGTCGAGCGGACGGATCGACCTGCGGCTCGAGCCGGTGAACCTGGGTGAGGTGGTGCGCGACGTGGTCGCGGCCTTCGAGGGCGAGCTGGCGGTCGCCCGCTGCCCCGTCCACCTGCACGAGCGGCGGCGCGCGGACGGGTGCTGGGATCGCGTCCGTGTCGAACAGGTGTGCCGCAACCTCATCTCGAACGCGATCCGCTACGGCGCCGGCCAGCCGATCGAGATTGCGATCGATGCCGACGACGAGTTCGCGATGCTCGACGTGCTCGACTTCGGCGTGGGCATCGACCACGAGCACCAGCAGCGCATCTTCGAGCGGTTCGAGCGGGTGCAGCGCGACCGGCGCACGGGCGGCCTCGGCGTCGGGCTCTGGGTGACCCGGAACATCTGCGACGCCCTCGGCGGCACCATCGGGGTCGACAGCGCCCCGGGCCGGGGGGCGCGCTTCAGCGTGGTGCTGCCGCGCCAACTCGGCCGCGCCTGTGAGGATGGAGCCTCCCATGAGTGACTCGGTCACCCCACTGCCCCGCCTGGCTACCGGGATCCCCGGGCTCGACCAGGTGCTCGAGGGCGGCTTCCCCGCCGGCGGGGTCTTCATCGTCCAGGGGCCGCCGGGCGCCGGCAAGACCATCCTGGCGAACCACATCTGCTTCAACCACGCCGCCGCGGGCCAGCGCGCTATCTACATGACCCTGCTCGCCGAGTCACACGCGCGGATGTTCGCCCACCTGCGGCGGATGGCCTTCTTCGACGCCTCGGCGGTGCCCGACCGCGTCTTCTACATCGGCGCGTTCAGCGCCCTGGAGTCGGACGGACTCGACGGACTGGTGACGCTGCTGCGGCACGAACTGCAGAAGCAGCGCCCGACCCTGCTGGTGATCGACGGGCTCGTCTCGGCGCAGGAATCGGCCCAGACCGACCGCGAGTTCAAGAAGTTCATCCACGAGGTGCAGACGCTGGCCGGCATTCTGGGGTGCACGGTGCTGCTGCTCACCAACACGCAGCGCTCCTCAGCGGTGTTCCCCGAACACACCATGGTGGACGGCGTCGTCCACCTGACCGACGAGCTCTCCCAGTTGCGCCCGCTGCGCCACCTGCAGGTGCTGAAGCTGCGGGGCGCCGCGCCGGTGCGGGGACTGCACAGCGTCCGCATCTCGGATCGCGGGTTCGAGGTGCATCCCCGCATCGAGACACGGTTCGGGCTCCGCGACTTCTCGGAGCTGCGGGTGACCACCGGCGGCCGGCTCGCCTTCGGCCTGCCCGAGTTCGACCGGATGCTGCACGGCGGTGTGCGGGAGGGGTCCCTGACGATGCTGGTGGGCTCGTCCGGGAGCGGCAAGACCCTGCTGGGGATGCAGTTCCTCGCCGAGGGGCTGAAGCGCGGCCAGCGCGGGGTCTACTTCGGGTTCTACGAGCGCCCTGAGGCGATTCTGGCGAAGTGCCGGCGCATCGGCCTCAATGGCATCAGCGAGGGCGTCGAGGCGGGACAGGCCGAGGTGCTCTGGCACCGCCCCATCGAGGGGATCATCGATGAGCTGGGGGAGAGCCTCATCGCGGCCGTCCGCCGGATGCACGCGACACGGGTGGTCATCGACGGCATTCAGGGGTTCGAGCTGGCGGCCGACTTCCCCGAGCGTCTCTCGGACGTCTACACGGCGCTCGCCCAGGAGCTCGAGGCGCTCCACGTCACGACCCTGTACACCGTCGAGATGCGGGCCCTCTTCTCGGCCACCATCGACGTCCCGATCACCGGGCTGTCGGCGGCGACCCAGAACATCTTCGTGCTCCGGCACGTTGAGCATCATGCGCAACTGCTGCGCACGCTGGCCATCCTCAAGGTGCGCGACAGCGACTACGACCCCCGCCTGCGGGAGATTCGTTTCACCGATTCAGGGCTCGTGCTGCTCGACACCTTCGCCCGTGACGCACAGGTGATCACCGGCGGTGGCGTGGCCGACGGCACACCGGGTCTGCCACGGTCCTAGGGCATGTCCACTGGCAGCGAGCACACACGACCATCGATCCTCATCGTCGACGACGAATTCGGTCTCGCCGAGATGCTGCGTGAGCTGCTCGCCGAGGCCGGGTACGACGTGCGGCTCGCCATCAACGGTCGACTGGCGCTCGCCTCGCTGCGCGAACGCCGCGCCGAGGTGGTGCTGACCGACGTCATGATGCCGGTGATGAACGGGCCGGAGCTGGCGCGCGCGCTGCGGCAGGACGAGCAGTTCCGCGACACCTGCATCATCTTCATGACCTCGCTCACCTCGGCCCTGCAGGCGGAGGCCAGGCTCGGCGACGCCGTGCTCGAGAAGCCGTTCACGCCCGAGCGGCTGATGGCAACGCTGCGCCAGTTGGGGCGGGCCTAGTCGAGCCGGATCGCCGGCAGCACGGCCGAGCGGGTGCCGGGCACTGGCAGGTTGTCAGCGGCGTGGTACGTGAAGACCACCGCCAGCTTCGGCTGCCCCGTCTCGTTTCGCCGCGCGGCATGCAGGAGCCGGGCGTGGAAGAACACCACGTCTCCCGCATCGAGCTCGGCGTCGACCGCGGTGGCGAGCACGGGCGCGTTGCCGGGCAGGTCGGCGCGGAACGTGAGCGCGTCGTCGTAGCGGTGGCGGTCGAACTCCATCCGGTGCGAGCCGGGGACGAAGCGCAGGCAGCCGTTCGCCGCGCGCTCGGGCCCGAGCGCGAGCCACACCGAGACAAGCTCCGGGCGCGCAAAGCTCCAGTAGCGGACGTCCTGGTGCCACCCGGTCACGCTGCTGTGCGCCGGGTTCTTCGTCATGATGCAGTTGTGGTGCGCCTGCGAGAGGCAGATGTCGGGTCCGAGCAGTTGGCGCAGGCGCCCGGCGATCGCTGGGGACGTGGCCCAGTCG
>CANIAI010000333.1 GCA_947465275.1 Acidobacteriota bacterium
AGCGAGGCCATTCACAAGTACGCCGGGAAGAGCGGCCTGACGGTGGTCCCCGTCTACGGCGGCGCCTCGATGGACCAGCAGATTCGCGCGCTCGAACGCGGCGCCGCGATCGTGGTCGCCACGCCGGGCCGCGCCCTCGACCACCTGCGCCGCGGGACGCTCCAGCTCGAACACCTGCGCCTGCTCATCCTCGATGAGGCCGACGAGATGCTCGACATGGGCTTCGCCGAGGACATCGAGACCATCCTCCAGTCGACGCCCGCGACGCGGCAGACCGCCCTCTTCTCGGCCACGCTGCCGCCGAAGATTCAGCGCATCGCCGGCCAGCACCTGCGCTCGCCGAAGAAGGTGCAGATCGCGCAGGAGAAGACCGCCGCCGGCAAGATGCCGCGCGTACGGCAGGTCGCCTACCTGGTGCGTCGAGACCAGAAGCCGGCCGCGCTCGACCGCATCCTCGACATGGAGAACCCGGACACGGCGATCGTGTTCTGCCGCACCCGGCTCGAGGTCGACAGTTTGGTCGAGGCGCTCAGCGCCCACGGGTATCGAGCCGAGGCCCTGCACGGCGGCATGCAGCAGCGGCAGCGCGACGCGGTGATGAACCGGGTGCGCACCGGCAAGACCGACCTGCTCGTGGCCACCGACGTGGCCGCGCGCGGCCTCGACATCGAGAGCATCACCCACGTGGTGAACTACGACGTGCCGTCCGACCCCGAGTCGTATGTGCACCGCATCGGGCGCACGGGGCGCGCCGGGCGCACGGGCACCGCGATCACGCTCGCCGACCCACGCGAGCACCGGCACATCAAGAACATCGAGCGACTCACGCGACAGACGATCGAGATCGCGCAGGTGCCGAGCGTCTCTGACCTGCGGCGGCGGCGCCTCGAGAAGACCACGGCCGCCCTCCGCGAGCGTATCGCCGCCGGCGGCTTCGAAGACGCCCGTGCGCTCGTATCCACGCTCGCGTCGGAGTTCGACATCATCGACGTCGCGGCCGCCGCCATTGCCATGGCGCACGCCGCGGCTGGTGGGGACGACGACGAACGCGAGATGGACGTGCCCGCGCTGACGGCGCCGTCGGGCGACCGCGGCGCGCGCAGCGACCGGGGTGACCGCGGCGGCGACGGGGGAGATCGGGGCGAGCGGGGTCCACGATCGGCCCGGGAGATTCCCGAGGGGGTCGCCCGGCTCTTCATCGGCGCCGGCCGGAGTGCCGGCGTGCGTCCCGGCGACCTGGTGGGCGCCATCGCCGGTGAGACCGGCCTCCCGTCCAAGGACATCGGCCCCATCAAGATTGCCGAGACCTACGCGTTGGTCGGCGTCCCCGAGGAAGCGGCCGAGAAGGTGATCGAGGCGCTGAAGGCCGTGGGCGTTCGCGGCAAGCGGGTGACCGTCCGGCTCGACAGAGACCGGTAGGAGACAGCTATGCGGAAGCGCGTGATGGGTGGCGCGGCGGTCGGTCTCGTGGGTGCGCTCGTGGTTGCCGGGGCAGCGCTCGCCCAGGCGCCGACGCCCGCGGGTGCGGACCGTCCGGTCTCGACGAAGGCCCAGGTCGCGGGCTGGATGAAGACCATGTCGACGTGGGGCACGTGGGGCAAGGACGACCAGCTCGGCTCCCTCAACTACGTCACGCCCGAGAAGCGACGCCAGGCGGCAGCGCTCGTGCGCACCGGGCAGGTCGTCTCGATGGAGCAGCCGGTCATCCTCAAGGCGCGGCACGAGGAGATCGCGAAGGACGGCAGGCCGAACGGCGTCGGGTTCTACGAGATCACCTTCCGGACCTTCCCCAAGGGTGACCCGCGCCAGAACGACGACTACACCTCGGACCTGCAGACGTTCGCGCCGCACGGGTCCGGCCTTACGCACCTGGACGCGCTCTGCCACTACAGCAACGGCGACGGGCAGCTTTACAACGGGTTCCCGCTCACCGAGACCGTGCGACCCGATGTCGGCTGCACCAGGCTGGGGCTCGACACGCTCAAGGAAGGGATTGTCACCCGCGGCATCATCATCGACATGACGCGCCTGCGGGCGGCGCGCGTGTCGTCCACGCGTGTGTTCGTGGAAGACATCGAAGCGTTCGAGCGGCAGGCGGGCATCACCGTCTCGCCGGGTGACGCGCTCTTCGTCTACGACCCGCGTCAGGGCCGCGGGGCCGCTGGGGTCGGCGGTGGCAGCGGGGCGGCGATCGGGGGCGGCGGCATCGACCCGTCGGTCATGCCGTGGATGGCCCGGCGCGGCGTCACGCTGACCAGCGGTATCGCGAGCGCGACCGACGACCGGCACGCCGGACACCGGCTGCCGCTGGTCGCCGCGGGCATCTTCCTGCTCGACGGACCGAACCTGGCGCCGCTCGCGGAGACCGCCGCACGGCTGAACCGCTGGGAGTTCATGTTCACCATGGCGCCGCCGCTCGTGCCGGGCAGCAGCGGATACCCGGTGAACCCGCTGGCGCTGTTCTAGCGCTACTTCCTCGGAAGTACCGGCAGCACGTACCTCGGGTTCTGCACGTGCTCGTCAACTCCAATGGCCACCATCGACACCAGCGCGTAGGTGCCCATCGTGGCATCGAGTTCCATCATGCCCTGCCGACCGAACGCCTTCACCACCCGGGCGTACAGCTCGGAGCTCACCTCGTGCTCGCGGAAGATCGCCCGGCCGAAGCGGATCGCCAGCGCATCCTTCTCGGGGAGGCCGTCAACCGGACGGTCGAACTTAATCGCGTCGATCGTCCGCTGGTCGACGCCGGCCCGCGCGGCCTGGCCTTCGTGCGCGTTCCAGTTGAACGGGTCATCGAACTCGCGGATCGCGATCAGGCTGCAGAGCTGGAACATCGCCTGGCCGATCACGCTCTTCTGCGACAGATAGAGGTGCAGGCTGTCGATCGCCTCGGCAAAGCCGGGGCTCACCAGTGACAGCGACGTCATCCCAGGGAAGAGCCGGCGGCGGTTGCCGTCCTTGTCCTTGGGATAGAGCGACTCGTAGACCCTGAGGGCCTCGCCGCTCAGCGTCGACGGGTCGACGAAGGGCAGGCGCGAGAGCGACGTCGAATCGACGTCAGCCGGCAGTGCCGCCGGGGCGGCCGCGGGCGCCGCACCCGGGACCGGTGCCTGCTGCGCGGCGGCGACGGCGGCAAGTGACACGAACGACAGGGCGACCAGGACGCCGGTGATTCCACCTCTCATGAACTGATCCTCAGGACCGCTACACCGCGGCGAGTGCTGACACTACGTCATCCGTGAGCCGCGCGGCCACGGCAAGCGCACCGACATTCTCCTGCACCTGGCTCACGCGGCGCGAGCCGAAGAGCACGCTCGCCACCTGTGGATTCCGCAGGCAGTAGGCGATCGCGAGCTGCGATGGCGTGCAGCCGACCTGCGCGGCGATCCGCAGGAAGGGCTCGACCTTCGGCAGCAGCGGCTGCAGCCGCGGGTCGTCGAGCGCACCGGTCAGGCGTCCGCCCCCCCCGCCGCTCTCCCCCG
>CANIAI010000334.1 GCA_947465275.1 Acidobacteriota bacterium
ACGTGGCGGTGCAGGTCGGCCTCGAAATCGGCGAGACCGGCGTAGCAGGCGCGCCAGGTGGCGCAGGCGATCGCCGGCGGCGTGTAGTCGTCGGTCAGCTGCCGCAGAGCGGCGAGATCGGCGGCGGCCGCCTGGTGCTCGTGTTCCATCATCCGGATCGGATGCATGACGCTGCCGAACGGCGCCTGCGGCCGGGGACACGCCGGCGCGGCCAGCTGCCGGATGTACGGGAAGAGCACCTGCTCCTCCTTGCGGAGGTGCTGCAGCAGGTCGGCGCCGAGACGGGCGACCAGCTCCCGCACCCGCGACAGGTCGGGGCGGCCGGCGCCATGCTTCGTCACCAGCTTGTCCAGGTATCCCGTCAGCACCGGCAGCTGCTCGCGGACGTACCGGTGATGGGTCTCGACGATGCGGTCGATGAGCGCGGGCACCGGCAGCGCGGCGGCGTCGGCGGTGCCGTCGGGGTTCGCGGCGAGGTCGGCCAGCTCACGTGCGAGCAGGTCGGGGTCGAGCTGGTGCTCGCGGCAGGCGTCGGCGACCGACCGGCGGCCGCCGCAGCAGAAGTCGATGCCGTGCCGGGCGAAGACACTGGCGGTCCGGAGGTCGCGGGCGACGATGTCGCCGATCGGTTCGAGCTGCAACGACTGGTTCATGGCATCCTCTCTGTCGGTCAGCGTACGCGGGCACGCGACCGGCGCCTATGACGCCCGTCATACGAACGGACGAGCATGCACGATTTGACGACCGTCTTACGCACCAGCCCCATGTTCGGGAAGCTCTCGCCGGCCGACCGCGAGCGGCTCGCGGCCGTGGCGCGGCTGCGCCGCTACGAACGGAACGACGAGATCTTCCGGGAGGGGGATCCGTCCGAGACCTTCTTCACGGTCATCACCGGCCGCGTGAAGATCGTGAAGCTGCTGCCGAACGGACGGCAGGTCCTGCTCGAGACCGTGGGCGCCGGCGACCCCTTCGGCGCCGTGGCGGCGTACGAGAACCGGCCGTTCCCGGCGTCGGCCGTCGCCATGGACGACACCGAGGCGATGCTCATCCCGCGCCGCGACTTCTTCCTGCTGCTGGAGCAGCACCCCACGCTCGTGCGGGGGCTGCTGAGCGGCCTGACGCTGCGGTTGATTGAACTCACCCAGCGGCTGGCAGAACTCTCGGGCGGACGCGTCGAGACGCGTCTGGCCCGGCTCTTCACCAAGCTCAGCGAGACCATCGGACGTCCGGAGCGGGGCGGCACCTTCATCCCGCTGCCGCTGTCGCGTCAGGAACTGGCCGACATGACCGGGACGACCATCGAGTCGTGCATCCGCGTGATGAGCCGCTGGGGACGCGACGAACTGGTCGTCACGGAGCCCGAGGGTTTCCTCGTGAGAGACCTGGCCAGCCTGGCGGACGCCGCCGCCTCCTGACGACGCGCGTCTCCTGACGCAGCCCTGGCGCCGGGTGCGCCCGGAACAGCTCGTGCAGAGAGTTCGCGCCGCAGCCGGAACCGATGACCTTCGGCCGGCGTGAACTGATGACCCTCGACGTCCTGGTCCCGACCTATGGTCGTCCCGACAGCCTCACACGCACGCTGCTGAGCCTCTGCAGTGCGCGCCCGGCGCCGATGCTCGAGGTGCGCCTCGTCGTCGTCCAGAACGACACGCAGGCGGCGACGCGCGCGGCGGTGACGCTGGTGCAGCAGGCGCACCCCGGGCGTGTGCAGCTGGTGGCGGAGCCCCGCGGCGGGAAGTCGCGGGCCCTCAACACCGCGCTCACCGCCACCACGGGCGATCTGGTCGCGGTCGTCGACGACGACGAGGAGGTCGACCCCGGCTGGTTCGAGGCGGTCGCCGCCACGTTCGGGAATCCGGCCGTCGACTTCATCGGGGGACCCTGCCTGCCGCGCTGGGGCGCCTCACCGCCGGCCTGGCTGCCGCGCCGCTGGGACGGCGTGCTCGGCAACGCCGACGACGGCGACCGCGTGAAGGTGTACGGCTGCGATGCGAGCGGCATCCTGATGGGCGGCAACGCCGTGATCCGGCGGGCGGTGCTCGACCGTGTCGGCCCTTTCGCCCTGCACCTCGGCCCCACGCCCGACGAACGACTGCTCTCGGGCGAGGACGAGGAGTTCTTCCTGCGGCTGCTCGCGGCCGGTGCGCACGGGCTCTACGTGCCCACGCTCCGGGTGTACCACCACGTGCCGGCCTCGCGGCTCTCGAGGCGCTACTACCGCCGCTGGTCGTTCTGGAACGGCATCGCGCGCAGCCTGATCGACCGCGTCCGCCCGCTGGCGGTGGCGCGCGTGGGCCGGGTGCCGCGCTATCTCGTGGGGGAGGCGCTGCGCGGGCTGGGGAAACAGGCGCTCGGGCGCGGGGGCGATCCGGCGACGCGCTTCGCCTACGAGCTCTCGATCTGGCAGCTCGCCGGATTCCTGTACGGCAGCTACCTCTACCGTCCCCGGCGGCTGCCGGAGATCCGGTGATGGCCGACAGCGCCACGGTCCCGGTCGTGTCGGTGGTGTTGTGCAGCTGGAACGGCGCCGCGCGGATCGGTGCGGCCATCGACGCGCTGCTCGACCAGCACGACGCCCCGCCGCACGAGCTGCTGATCGTCGACAACGCCTCCACCGACGGCACGGCGGAGGTGGTCGCGGCGAGGCATGCGCGCGCGGGTGGACGGCTCCGGCTGCTCCATGAGGCGCGGCCCGGGGTGTCGCATGCACGCAACCTGGGCATCCGCGAGGCTCGTGGCGAGATCGTCGCGTTCACCGACGACGACGTGCGGGTCGGTCCCACCTGGGTGGCCGACGTCGCCGCCACGCTCGCCGCGCATCCCGACACCGCCTGCGTCGGCGGGCCGGTGCGCCCGCTCTGGCCGTCCGAGGTGGCGGCCTGGCTGACGCCGCGGCACTGGGCGCCCCTCGGCGTGCAGGACTACGGCCCCCATGCGTTCGTCGTCGATGCGTCGCGTCCGATCTGCCTGATCAGCGCGAACCTCGCGGTGCGGCGCACCGTGCTCCGCCGCATCGGGCCGTTCGCGCCGCACGTGCAGCGTGTCGGGCGCGGGATTGGCTCGACCGAGGACCACGAATTCCTGGTGCGGCTCTGGGCCGCGCAGCTGCAGGGCCGCTACGAACCGGCGCTCCGGGTCGAGGCCGAGGTCGATCCCGCGCGGCTCACCCAGCGGTACCACCGCGCGTGGCACTTCGGCCACGGCCGGCACATCGCGCGGATGCGGCTCGACACGATGGAGCGCAGCCGGCGACGGGTGCTCGGGGTCCCCGGGCACCTCTACCGTCAGTTCCTGCGGGACCTCGCCGCCCGGGGCCGGGCGGCCGTCATCGGACCGCGGAACCCGGGCGACGCCTTCGCCCATGAGGTCGGCCTCTGGTTCGTGGCGGGCTACGTCCGGGAGCGGTGGGCGTGAGCGACCCGTCGCGCCTCGCCGTCGTCATTCCCTGCTGCAACCAGGTGCGCT
>CANIAI010000335.1 GCA_947465275.1 Acidobacteriota bacterium
AGCTATTCCTTCCTCGGCAAGGATCCCTTCCTGATCCTGCGGTCGCGCGGCGGCAAGACCATCCTCGATCGCGAGGGGGCGCGCACCGAGTCGGACGAACCGTTCATCCCGACGCTGCGGCGGCTGATGGCGGAGTTCACGTCGCCGTTCGTACCGGGGCTGCCGCGCTTCACCGGCGGGGCCGTCGGCTATCTCGGGTACGACGCGGCCGCCTGGTTCGAGCCGGTCGAGCTGCAGGCGGAGCCGGCCGAGGGGGACGACGCCGGCTTCATGCTGTTCGACACCGTGCTCGCGTTCGACCACGTGCGGCACCGCATCCTCATCATCGCGAACGCGCGCATCACGCCCGACGACGACCTCGAATCGCTCTATCGCTTCGCCTGCGCGAAGATCGACTTCGTTGAGCGGGAACTGGAGCGCACGTTGTCGAAGGTGGCGCGCGAGGCCGGGCCGGCGCTGACGCTGACGTCGAACGTGACGCGCGAGCGCTTCGAGGAAATGGCGCGCACGGCGAAGGAATACATCGCGGCGGGCGACATCTATCAGGTGGTCCTGTCGCAGCGGTTCGAGTCGCCGGTGACCACCGACGCCTTCACCGTCTACCGCGCGCTGCGCCACGTGAACCCGTCGCCGTACATGTACTTCCTGCGGATGGGCGACCGCTCGATCGTCGGCGCATCGCCCGAGATGCTCGTCCGCGTCGAGGGGCGGAAGGTGCAGACGCACCCGATCGCCGGCACGCGCCCGCGCGGGAAGACAGAGGACGAGGACGTCCGGCTGGGTGAGGAGCTGGCGCGCAACGAGAAGGAGCGCGCCGAGCACGTGATGCTCGTGGATCTGGGCCGCAACGACGTGGGCCGCGTGTCGGAGTACGGCTCGGTCCGCGTGCCGCGCTACATGACGCTCGAGCGCTACTCGCACGTGATGCACCTGGTGTCGGTCGTCGAGGGCACGCTTGCCGCCGATCGGGATCGGCTCGACGCACTGGTGGCCTGCTTCCCGGCGGGCACCGTCTCGGGAGCGCCAAAGGTGCGGGCGATGGAGATCATCGCGGAGCTCGAGAACCGCCGCCGCGGCGTCTACGCGGGCGCCGTCGGCTATCTCGACTTCGCGGGCAACCTCGACTTCTGCATCACCATCCGGACGGTCGTGATGGAACAGGGGCGGGCATGGGTACAGGCGGGGGCCGGGATCGTTGCCGACTCGAACCCGACGGCCGAGTACGAGGAGACGCGCGACAAGGCACGGGCCGTCGTCGCGGCACTGGAACTGGCCCAGGGCGGGTTGTGAGGCAGTAATGGTTCTCGTCATCGACAACTACGATTCGTTCACCTACAACCTGGTGCAGTACCTCGGGGAACTCGGCGCCGAGGTGCAGGTACGCCGCAACGACGAGATCGCGATCGAGGGGATCGCCGCGCTGCAGCCGTCCCACATCGTGATCTCGCCCGGCCCCGGCCGTCCCGAGGATGCGGGGGTCTCACCCGAGGTGATTCGTCGCTTCGGCCCGCACACGCCGCTGCTCGGCGTCTGCCTGGGCCATCAGGCCATCGGCATGGTCTACGGCGGCACGGTCTGCCGGGCGCCGGTCCCGATGCACGGCAAGGTCTCGCAGATCGATCACGATGGCCGCGGTGTCTTCGCCGGCGTGCCCTCGCCGTTCGAGGCGGGCCGGTATCACTCCCTGGTGGTGGCGAACGACGACGTGCCCGCGGACCTCGAAGTCTCGGCGCGCACCCACGACACCGGCATCATCATGGGGCTGCGTCATCGGGTGCACCCCGTCCACGGCGTCCAGTTCCACCCGGAGTCGGTGCTGACCGGCGAGGGGCACCGGATGCTGCGCAACTTCCTCGAGCTCGCGCGGTGAGCACGCGGACCGCCGCAGGGAAGGGCTGACGATGTTCGCGCCGCTCATCGAGAAACTGCTGCGTCACGAAGACCTCACGACCGACGAGGCTGCCGGCGCGATGCGCGCCGTCATGGAGGGGCAGGCGCCGGCGCCCGCGCTCGCGGGCTTGCTGGTGGCGCTCGCCATGAAGGGAGAGCGCCCCGCCGAGATCGTGGGGTTCGCCCGGACGATGCGCGAGCACGCGGTGCGGCTCGACGTGCCAGCAGGTGAGGTGTTCGACACCTGCGGCACCGGCGGCGACCGCTCCGGCACCTTCAACATCTCGTCGGCGGCAGCGGTGGTCGTCGCGGCCTGCGGCGTGCGGGTGGCGAAGCATGGCAACCGATCGGTGTCGAGCCGGTGCGGCAGCGCCGACGTCTTCGAGGCGCTCGGCGTGAACGTCGCGGCCTCGGTGCCGGTGGTCGCCCGCACCCTGCAAGAGGCGGGCGTGGCGTTCTTCTTCGCGCCGACCTTTCACCCCTCGATGCGGCATGCCGCGCCGACCCGACGGGAACTCGGCGTGCGCACGGCCTTCAACCTGCTCGGCCCGCTCACCAATCCCGCCGGCGCGCGTCGCCAGATCGTCGGCGTGCCGCGTCCGGAACTCACCGAGTTGCTCGCGCGGTCGCTGATGCTGCTCGGGTCAGATCGCGCGTGGGTGGTGCATGGGTCCGACGGGCTCGACGAACTCTCGCTCAGCGGGTACACCAAGGTCTCGGAGTGTCACGAGGGGATGGTGAAGACCTTCTTTATCCATCCGGCGGACGTGGGGCTCACGCGGTGCGCGCCAGAGGCGCTGGTGGGTGGCGACGCCATCGAGAACGCCGGCATCATCCGGCGGCTGTTCGAGGGAGAGCCGGGCCCGCGGCGTGACGTGGTGCTCTACAACGCCGGCGCGGCGCTCTTCGTCGCCGGACACGCGTCGAGCGTGCGCGAGGGGATTCGCGCGGCGGGAGCGGCGCTCGACGACGGCCGGGCGCAGGCGACACTCGAGCGGATGGCCATGATCTCGAACCAGGACGTGACCGCGTGAGTACGCCAGACCTGCTGCGGACGATCGTGGCCGCGACCATGCGGACGACTGAACTGCGCCGTGAGCGCGAGCCGCGTGCCGCGCTGGAACAGCGTGCGGCGGCCGCGTCCCCCCGCGGGGCCCGCTTCGAGGCGGATCTCGGCCGTCCCGGACGCGCCAATGTCATCTCGGAATGCAAGCGCCGCTCGCCGTCGAAGGGGGTGCTCGCCGGGCAGTACGATCCGGTGGCGATTGCCCGGGCCTACGAGCGTGGCGGCGCCACGGCCATCTCCGTGCTGACCGAGCCCTCGTTCTTCGATGGGGCGCTCGAGCACCTCGTCGCCGTCCGGGCGGCGGTCGACCTGCCGCTGCTGCGGAAGGATTTCATCGTCGACGAGTACCAGTTGTTCGAGGCACGGGCGATCGGCGCCGACGCGGCGCTCCTGATCGTCGGAGCCCTGGCGCAGGCCGACCTCGTGCGGCTGCAGCAGCGGGCGTGGGACCTTGGCCTCGCCACCCTGGTCGAGGTGCACGACGACGAGGAACTGACGCGTGC
>CANIAI010000336.1 GCA_947465275.1 Acidobacteriota bacterium
CTCTCATCCGTCCCATGTTACCCCGCGTGCACGTGCCCTCCTCCCGACGGGGCGCAGTTTCCGCGTACCTGCCTGATGGGCATCCGTGCGTGAACTGCCTCCCTCCCGAGGGTGCTGCCCGCGGCCGTCCGGAATAGCACCGGAATTCCCGCGCTGGGGCACCGGCCGCCGCTGGCCCGTCCCTCGCACTCCCGTGTGCCTGCGAGGTGGGGCGCGGTCGCCGCGAGAGTGCGACAGGTCGGAGGCCGAATGGCCGCGCGCAACACAGTGCTGGGGAGCATCGCTGCACATGTCATCTGCATCATCCTGTTCGCGACGACGGGCGCCCGCGCGGCGACCGTGCGTATCACGCCCGATCGTCCGTCTCCGCAGTGGGCCGGCACGACGGTCCGCTGGACGGCGACGGCGAGCGACTGCACCGGACCCTGTTCGTTCAAGTGGTGGCTCGACTCGGGCACGGGGAAGGTACTCGTGCAGGACTGGAGCACCACCGCCGGCTGGAGCTGGACGCCGACAGTCCCCGCCGCGGGGTATCGGATCACCGTCTGGGTTCGCGGCGCCGACAACACCGAGGATCGCGACGAGGCCGACACGAACGACCTCTACGACGTGGTGGAGCGCCCGCGCGTGACATCCGTGCGCCTGACCGCCGACAAACCGTCGCCGCAGCCGGTGGGCACGACGATCACCGTGACGGCGGCGCCGAGCGGCGGTGTGCCGCCCTACAGCTACAAGTGGCAGATGTACACCGGTACGAGCTGGGTGGCGCTGCAGGACTGGTCGTCTGCCGCCACCTATGGCTGGACGCCGATGCTCGCCAACCTGGGGCTTCGCCTGTTCGTGCGCGTACGGAGTGCCGGCAACACCAGCAGTGCCGAGGAGGCCAGCACCAACGTGCAGTACGCGATCGGTCCGGCCGCGCGCGCCAACCGTGTCACCGTGACGCCGGAGTCGCCCTCACCGCAGTACGTGGGACGCACGCTGCAGTTCACGGCGGCGGCCTCCGGTGGCACGAGCCCGTACAGCTATCGCTGGTCGGTCGACGACGGGACCGGCCCCCGCGTGGTGCAGGACTGGGGCAGTGCGACGCTGCAGTGGAGACCGACGGCCACCAACGCCTCCTACACCGTCAGCGCGGCCGTTCGCAGCAGCGGCAACCTGCTCGACGACGCCGAGACCACGGCCGCGGTACCGTTCGCCATCGTCGACCCGCCGCCGATTGACGCGGTGGCGCTGGTCTCGAGCCCGCAATCCCCTCAGGCGGTCACCACGCCGATCCGGTTCACGGCCACGCCGTCGGGTGGTATCGGTCCCTACAGCTATCGCTGGTGGCTGTATCACGACTCGAACTGGACGCTGATGCGCGACTACACGTCCGACCCGACCTGGACCTGGCTGCCGGAGACGCCGGATCGCGCCTACGGCGTGAGAGTCGATGTCCATGGGGCGCTCGATCGACCCTGGACGGCTCCCGTGAGCAACGCCATGAGCTTCACCATCACGGTGCCGCGCGTGACGGCCGTGACACTGACCAGTGACCTGGCACCGCCGCAGAAGGTTGGCACCTCGGTGACCTTCACCGCCGCCGCCACGGGCGGCACGGCCCCCCTCACGTTCCGCTGGTGGGTGCACGACGGCAGCGTGTGGCAGCCACTCCGGGGCTGGAGCACGAGCCCGCAGCTGGTCTGGAACCCGCCGGTCCCGGGGGCGAATTATCACGTCGTGGTCTGGGCGCGGAGCGCCGGCAACATCATGGACGTACCCGAGGCCTCGGACGAGCGGCCGTATGCGATCGAGGCCGGGCGGTGCCCCGTGACGGTGAGTACCTCGACGGTCGCGGTGGGGAGCGGTGAAGTCGGTGGCACGCTGCAGGTGACGGCTCCGGCCGACTGCGCCTGGCAGGCGCGAAGCCGTGCGTCGTGGTTGACACTCATGTCCCAGGCGGCGGGCACGGGCTCGGCCCGGATCGCGTACCGTGTCGGGGCCAATCCGCTGGCGGCGGCTCGCGACACGACACTGGACATCGGCACGGCGCGTGTGGCGGTCGTGCAGGCCGGCCGCTCCGACGGGGATGGCTGCAGTTCCGCCGTCTATCCCTCGTCGGTAGCCGTCGGCGCCGCGAACCAGGCGGTCTCCATCGCCGTGACGGCGCCCCCGGGCTGCCGATGGACGTCGGATGCGAGTGCCGGATTCCTGCGCGCCGGTCCCGTCGACGGGGTCGGCAGCGGGTCAGTGACGCTGCAGGTCGAGAACAACACCGCTGCCGAACCCCGGCTCGGCTCGATCCTGATCGCCGGGCGCGCGGTATCGGTGACGCAGTCGGGTGTCGAGACGACCGGCACTGCCTGCGTCAGTGGCGTGAGTCCGCGGGACATCACGGCGGGTGCGGGCGGCGGGACGGGGGTGCTCGATGTGGCGGCCCCGGCGGGCTGCGCCTGGTCGGTTGGCAGCAGCGCCAGCTATCTCAGGCCGATTGGAGCCACGTCGGGGACCGGGCCCGGGCAGGTCGCCTACGCGCTCGACCCGAATGGCGGCGGCGCCCGCACCGCCGCGCTCGTGGTGGGCGGCTCGGGTGTGACCGTGACGCAGGCCGCGGCGCCCGCGACCCCGGCCTGTGCCTATGCCTTGTCGACATCGGGGGTGACGCTGTCCCATGCGGGCGGCACGGCCGCGGTGGGCGTCACCACGGCCCCGGGCTGTCCCTGGGACATCGACGTGCGCACGTCGTGGGCGCGTATCGTCCAGCGGACCGGGCCGGCCGGCGGCGGCACCGTCTGGCTCGCGGTCGACGCGAACACCGGTGAATCGACGCGACTCGGCACGCTGGTCATCGCCGGCCAGAGCCTCACCCTCACGCAGGCGGCTCCGCCGGTGACCGTCAGCGCCGACGCGATCACGTGGCACGTGACCGCCAACCCGGACCGCGTCGGGCAGTGCGAGGGCAACTGCGGTGCCGGGTGCGGCACCTTCTTCAATCCGTGCGGCGGCCCCCACTACTGGGAGCACCGGGTGCTGAGCCCTCCCCAGTACGTCGGCGACGACTGGGAGCCGGTGTGCGCCAACGGGTCGGAGTGGATCGCGGTCCGTCCCCGGTACACGGCGCTGGCGCGCTGGACGTATCACGGCCTGCGCTCCTCCAATTGCGCCGCACACGATGCCTCCTGCCGGGCGTTGAACCTCATTCCGTTCCTGCCTGCTGACAAGGTGCTCTGCCTCGCCACGGCTGGCGTCGTCGGCCTCAACGGCCTCACCTACTGCGCCGACGCGGAGCCGTTCGACTGGTCGTACGACTTCGTCGACGTGGGGCATGGCGCCGCCGTGTCGTACGTGGACGGAGGTGGCGCATGCAACTGACGCGTATCGCCCCCGTCGTGCGGGTGATGGTGCTCATGGCCGCGGTGCTTCGAGCCGGCGTGGCTCCCTCGTACGCCCAGGACGCGTCCGCACCGGCGC
>CANIAI010000337.1 GCA_947465275.1 Acidobacteriota bacterium
AGGGCGCGGCGCCCCGCACCTGGGCGAAGAGCGCGTCGACCGACCAGGTCGCCTGCGCCGTCATCGCGACCACCTGCTGCGCGAGCACGTCGAGGGGGTTGCGTGGATAGCGCGTCGACTCGACCCGTCCCTCGTGCATGGCGCGCGCGACGGCAGCGCAGGCGAGCAGGTCGCCGCGGAACTTCGGAAAGATGACACCGGCGCTCGTGGCGCCCACCTGGTGTCCCGCCCGGCCGATGCGCTGCAGCCCGCTCGCGACCGACGGCGGCGCTTCGATCTGGACGACGAGGTCGATGGCGCCCATGTCGATGCCGAGCTCGAGTGACGAGGTGGCGACGAGCGCGCGGATGCGCCCGGCCTTCAGCAGGTCTTCGACCTCGGCGCGGGCCTCGCGCGCCAGCGAGCCGTGGTGCGACCGCACGAGCAGCTCGCCTGCGAGCTCGTTGAGGGCACCGGCCAGCCGCTCGGCCAGGCGTCGGCTGTTCACGAAGAGCAGCGTCGTCCGGTGTTGCCGGACGAGCGCGAGCAGGCGCGGATGGATCGAGCTCCAGATCGAGGGGCGCGTGAGCCCCTGCGAGGCGGGGCCGCTCCGGATTCCGACCGTCGTCTCGAGCGCGGTCATGTCTTCGACCGGCACCTCGATACGGAGCGCGAGCGGTTTCCTCTCGGAGGCATCGACGATGGTCACCGGTCGCCACCGCTCGTCCTCGCGGGGCTCGCCACGCCCCTGCAGCGGGTCGGCGAACTCGGCGCCGACCGTGGCTTCGGCCTCCGCGTCAGCGGGCATGTCCGTCGGGAGGGTCGGTGTGGCGGCGATGGCCGGCGGCGTGTCGAGCCCGCCCAGGAAGCGGGCGACCTCGTCGAGCGGTCGCTGCGTCGCCGAGAGACCGATGCGCTGCAGCGGCGGCGCGTCGGGGCGGGTACGCCGCACGGCCTCCAGCCGCTCGAGTGAGAGCGCGAGGTGCGCGCCGCGCTTGGTCGGCACGAGGGCATGGATCTCGTCGACGATCACGGTGTCGACCCAGGCGAGGCGCTCGCGCGCCTGCGATGTCAGCAGCAGGAAGAGCGACTCCGGCGTGGTGATCAGGATGTCGGCGGGGTGGCGCAGGAACCGTGCGCGTTCAGCCGCCGGCGTGTCGCCCGTGCGGATGGCGACGCTCGGGAGCGTGACCGGCGTACCGGCACTGGCCGCGACGTTGACGATGCCCGCCAGCGGCGCGCGGAGGTTGCGGTCGACGTCGACCGCGAGCGCCTTGAGCGGCGAGACATAGAGGACGCGGCAGCGGGCGGGTGCCGGCGGCGCGGGCTGGAAGAGCAGCCGGTCGAGGCACCAGAGAAAGGCGGTGAGCGTCTTGCCCGAGCCGGTCGGCGCCAGAATGAGGGTCGAGTCACCGCGGGCGATGGCGGGCCAGCCGAGCGCCTGCGGGCGGGTCGGCGCGTCGAATGCCCCGGCGAACCAGGTGCGCACGGCCGGATGGAAGAGGTCGAGCGGAGCCGCGGGCGCCACACCCGATTGTAGTGTCCCGCGCAGGATCCTCACTGCGGCGGTCAGCGCGGGCGCCAGACACTCGTATAATGCACAGTGCGTTCTGATCCCGCACCGACGCGGGGATGAACGCGGGAACGGAAGCACAGTCGGCTTATGAGCATGGGTGACGCTGGAGAAGGCCTCGTCGACGCGGAATCCCGCCTCGCCGAGCGGATGGAAGAACGCGAGCAGGAAAAGAAGAAGGCCAAGCTCGGCAAGGGAGTGGATCCCGAGAAGGTCCGGCAGCTCGAATCGCTGCGCCTGGCCCGTACCGAACTCGACCGCCAGCTCGGCGCGACCGCGCATGAGACGCGGCGCAAGCAGATCGGTCAGGCCATCGCCGAGATCGACCGCCGAGTGGCCGAACTGAAGCGCTGACACTGACACCTCTCGATTACCACGAGGCGACGAAGCACCACGTCGGTCGCTTCGCGCGATCGCTGGGCTATCTCGACTGGTCGACGCAACCAGCCCCGTTCCGGCGGTTCGAGGGTGCAGCCACGCACGCGCTGCCCCGCGAGCCGCTCGCCGTCGGGGTGCCGTACTCCGACATCTTCGTCGGCGCCGCGCCGGTGGTCACCCCTGACCTCGCCGCGCTCGGTGAATTCCTCAGATGCGCGCTCGGCCTCTCCGCGTGGAAACAGACCGGCAGTGCCGGTCGTCCCGCGCGCTGGGCCCTTCGCGTGAACCCCTCCAGCGGCAACCTGCACCCGACCGAGGCCTACGTCGTCACCGGCGGCCGCGTTGCGCACTACGACCCGCGTGATCACGCCCTCGAGACACGGTGCGCGTTCGACGCCGCGGCGTGGCCCGAGGGCGTCGTCTGTCTCGTCGTCCTGACATCGGTGCACTGGCGAGAGGCGTGGAAATACGGTGAACGCGCCTTCCGCTACTGCCAGCACGACATTGGTCACGCCCTCGGCGCGATCCGGCTCTCGGCCGCGCGGCTCGGCTGGTCGGCGCGGCTCCTGCCATGGCCGCACGACGTGCTCGCCTCGCTGTCGGGTACCGATCGCGCAGAGGACTACGCTGACGCGGAGCCCGAAGAGCCAGCGGTCGCGCTCCTCATCTCGGCCGGGCACGTCCCGGGTGAGCCGGTTCCCGACATACCTCCAGCGCCGCTCCTCTCCGCGATCCGGGGCGGACGCTGGACCGGACGTCCCACTCGCCTGAGCCCCGAGGTGGTCCCCTGGCCGATCATCGACGAGGTGGCGAAGGCAACTCGGCGCGTCGAACCAGGACTCGCGGTGGAGGCTACCCGCCCCGTGGTGGGGCCGCGTCCCGCGCCAACGTACGAGCCGGGGCTGCGGCCACTGGGGACGCGGTCCGGCGGGCCGCCGAACGCCCGCCATGTGATCCTGCACCGGCGGAGCGCGCTCGGCTTCGACCCGCGGGGTTCGCTCCCGCTCGAGACGTTGCTCGCGATGCTGGAACGGCTCACCGCGCGTGAGCAGGCCCCATGGGATCTCCAGCCGTGGGAGCCGCTCGTGCACCTCGTCCTCTTCGTCCACCGGGTCGAGGGGCTCGCCCCAGGCATTTATGCGTGGCTGCGGGGCGGCACGTCACCCGAGCTGTTGCGCACCACGCTGCGTCCCGACTTTCTCTGGGAGCCGGCGGCCGGCACGACGGCCTCAGCCGCCGACCTGACGGCGGACGGCCAGACGGGGCTCTTCCTGCTGGCGCCGCTCGACGTACGGGGGTGGGCCCAGCGCCTCTCATGCGAGCAGGACATCGCGGCGGACGGCTTCCTGAGCCTGGCGATGCTGGCCCGCACGGGGGTCATCGCCGAGCGGGGCGGCTGGTGGTACCGACGGCTGTTCTGGGAGTGCGGCCTGATCGGCCAACAGCTGTATCTCGATGCAGAGGCGGTGGGCGCCCGATCGACCGGCATCGGCTGCTTCCTGGACGACGCCGTCCACCA
>CANIAI010000338.1 GCA_947465275.1 Acidobacteriota bacterium
TCGTCACCGGCCAGAACCTCACGATGCGCTACGGGGTCGGGATGCGGCGGGTGCTCTGCCCGTTCACGCTCGGCTCGGGGACGTTCTTCGTCGAACTGGTCCTGAACTCGGACTGAGTCCGACTTCCTTCGCTTCGCGCGGTGTCTACCGTCTTCGCTTCGCGCGTTGTCTACTTTCTTCGCTTCGCGAAGGACGCGACCTTGCGGCTGAGGGTGTTGCGGTGCAGTCCGAGATCGTCGGCGGCGCGCCCGAGGTTGCCGTCGTGGCGGGCGAGCATCTGCTCGATGTACCGCCGCTCGAGCTCCGCCTGGGCGTCCTGCAGCCTGACGCCCTTCGCCACCAGCTCCGTCACGAGCCGATCCATGTCGGCGCCCAGGGCGCTCACGACAGCTCCGTACCCGTGAGGCGCCGGAACGCCTCCAGGTACTTCTCGCGCGTCCGCAGGATCACGTCGTCGGGGAGCGAGGGCACCGGCGGCTGCTTGTCCCACCGGATCGCCTCGAGGTAATCACGCACGAACTGCTTGTCGAAGCTCGGTTGCGGCCCGCCGGGCGCGTAGCCGTCGGCCGGCCAGTAGCGGGATGAATCGGGGGTCATCGCCTCGTCGATGAGGATCAGCTCGCCGGCGTCGGTGATCCCGAACTCGAACTTCGTGTCGGCGAGGATGATGCCGTGCGCCCCCGCGTGGCGACGGCCCTGCGCGTAGAGTGCCAGCGTGAGCGCCTCGAGCCGCTCGACCAGCGCGCCGCCGATCTGGCGGGCGGCCTCGTCGCGCGAGATGTTGATGTCGTGCCCCGTGTCGGCCTTCGTGGCCGGGGTGAAGATCGGCGTCGGGAGCTCGTCCGACTCGCGCAGCCCGGCCGGCAGGCGGATGCCGCACACCGAGCCCGAAGCCTGGTATTCCTTCCAGCCCGAGCCCGAGAGATACCCGCGGGCCACGCACTCGATCGCGATCGGCGTCGTGCGCCGCACCAGCATCGATCGCCCGTCGAGCACGGCGGGGAAGCGGTGGAACGGCTCCGGGTACTGCGCGACGTCGAGCGTGATGAGGTGATTCGGCACGATCGCCTGCGTCCGGGCGAACCAGAACGCGGAGAGCTGCGTCAGCACCTTGCCCTTGTCGGGGATGCCGGAGCCGAGCACGTAGTCGAACGCCGAGATGCGATCGGTCGCGACCAGCACGAGGTCGGTGCCGGCCTCGAAGATGTCGCGAACCTTGCCGTGACGCGCGGGCGTCACGCCGTCGAGGGTGGTCTGGAGCAGTGGGGCTGAAAGCGGCACGGAGGCGGGATCTTACAGGCAGCTTCCGCCGAGCCGCAACCGTACGCAACGGCATCGGCCATCGAAACGTGACAGCCTGATATATTGTAGTTTCGGTCGGGACACCCCATTCATTCGTGCGGACTCAGCTTCGGACAGCCATTCTTTCGGTGCTGGCCATCGCCCTTCTGGGATGGTTCCTCCGGAATGCGAACATCGGGCACGTCTGGGGCGCCGTCCGGAACGCGCGACCGGGCCTGCTCGCGTGTTCGCTCGCCATGGTCTTCCTGACCTACTGGGCGCGGGCGATCCGCTGGCAGCACCTGCTCGGGCCGATCGGCCCCACCCGCTTCCGCACTGCCCTCCGCACCACGGTCATCGGTTTCGCCGCCACCTTCGTGCTGCCGGCCCGTGCCGGCGACGTGCTGCGGCCGTACCTGCTCGCGCGGCAGGAAGGGCTCAGCGCCTCGGCCACCTTCGCGACGATCGTCATCGAGCGCGTGCTCGATCTCGCGGCGGTGCTGATGCTGCTGGCGTTCTACGTCTGGGGCAGCGGGGCGAGCGGCATTCCCGAACATCTCCGCACGGCGATCCACGTGTCGGCCGCGGTCGCGGCCTTCGGGGCCGCGGTGCTCGCCATCCTGATGGTGGTGCTCGCCCGGCATCCGGAGCGGGTGGGCGTCATCGTCCTGCGCGTGAACCGCGTGCTGCCGCACCGCATCGCCGACGCGCTCTCGTCGTTCGCCCGCGCCTTCAGCGAGGGGCTGATCGCGGTCCGCACCCCGAAGGCGCTCGGCCTCGCGTTCGCCTGGTCGTTTCCGCTCTGGATCCTGCTGTCGCTCGAGTCCTACTTCGTGACCCGCGCGTTCGGGATCGACATGTCGGTGACGGGGGGCTATCTTCTGCAGGGGCTCCTGATCATCGGGGTGGCGGTGCCGACCCCCGGCGGGGTGGGCGGGTTCCACGAAGCGTACCGGTTCGGCGTGACGACCTTCTTCGGCGCGTCGAACGACAGTGCGGTCGGTGCGGCCATCGTGCTCCACGCGGTGTCGTTCATCCCGGTCACGCTGGCCGGGTTGTACTTCATGGCGCAGGACGGGATGAGCCTGCGCGGACTCAAGGGCCTGGCGCGCGCGGCGCACCAGGCAGAGGAGCCGGTCAGCGATGAAGTGCCCGTTCTGCGCTCACCTGGGCGATAAGGTCGTCGACTCGCGCGAGAGCAAGGAGGGCGAGGTCATCCGCCGTCGGCGCGAGTGCCTCGGCTGCGGCAAGCGGTTCACCAGCTACGAGCGGATCGACGAGATCCCGTACATGGTGATCAAGAAGGACGGCACCCGCGAGCGCTTCGAACGGCAGAAGCTGATCGCCGGCCTGCTGAAGGCGTGCGAGAAGCGGCCGGTCAGCGTCGCCGCGCTCGAGGGGGTGGCCGACGCCATCGAGGCGACGCTGCAGGAGCGTCCCGAGAAGGAGATGAGCACCGAGCAGGTCGGCGCGCTCGTCATGGATCACCTCAAGCAGCTCGACAAGGTCGCCTACGTGCGGTTCGCCTCGGTCTACCGGCACTTCCGCGACATCGGGGAGTTCATGAGCGAGCTGAAGGACCTGCTGAACGCGAAGGAGTGACGGCCTGACAGGCCGGGGGCACATGGCGGCACGCACCCCCTTCCGGGACAACACCCGGCTCATCGTGCTCGGCATCGTGGCGCTGCTCGCGCTGCTCGCCGGCCTGCTGACGCTCGCCGGGCGCTCGGCGCGTCTCGCCCCGGACGTCCTCACCGAGTCGGTCCTCTACGCCCTCTCCGCCACCAACCTCACCTTTCTCGTCGCGCTGGTCTTCGTCCTCGCGCGCAACATCATCAAGCTGGTGGTCGAGCGGCGGCGCGCGCTGCCGTTCGCCCGGTTCCGCGCGACGCTCGTCGCCGTGCTGCTCGGGATGACGCTCGTCCCGGCGGTGCTGGTGCTGCTGGTCGGCGGCGAGCTCATTCGCAACAGCGTCGACCGCTGGTTCAACGCGCCGATGGACGAGGTGCTCTCGACCGCGAGCACGATCGCCGGTGACTACTACCAGGAACGCCAGCGCCTCGTGGCAGTCGAGGCGCGCCGCCTGGGGCGGCAGCTGGCGGGGCAGGATCTGTCGGCTGACCCGGGCGCGTTCCGTGCGGTGATCGAGGCGCCCA
>CANIAI010000339.1 GCA_947465275.1 Acidobacteriota bacterium
AAGCGGCGGTAGGTCTCTGACGCTGCCGGTGCTCCCGTCCCCGCGCCGTCCGCCGCTGGTTCGAACGTCGCCCAGCCGCGGACCATCCGTGCCATCGAGAACGGCGCTTCGGTCACCACCTTCAGTGGCACCGCCTGCCCGGCCGGCAAGGTGCCTCCGGTGATCGCGATCGCCGCCGCGCGGCAATCGAGCACGCGCCCCTGATCGTCACGCGCCTCGACCCAGTACTCGTTGCGCGCGGTACCGCCGGGGCCCTCGTTCCTGAACCGCGCCGTCAGCACCAGCCCGTCGAATTCGTCGGCAGCCACCGACGCCGCTCCGTCGATGCCCACCTGCGCCCGGAGCGGCTCGACCGACGCGGTGCCCGCCCCCGCGACGACACCCAGGCCGGTCACCGCCGCGGTCGAGAAATTGGCGAAGACGGCGAAGCAGCCGGTGGCCCCCGGTTCGAGCACGGTGTCGGTGATGAGACGGCTCGCCCGCAGCCGGCCGCTCGTCCCGGTGACGAAGGCCTTCTGGGTCACGCCGATGCCGCCCTTCGCCCCTTCGAAGGTGACGGTCACCGGCACCAGGGCCGTCGGCGACGCCCCCCAGCCATTGCGTACCTGCCCCATCACGCGGACGAACGCATTGGCGCCGAGTTTCTCGCGCGTCGCGTGGATCGTGTCGAGCACGACCAGCGGGTTCGGGTCACCGGGCGCCACGCTCCCCGAGACCTTCACCTTCGCCTCCCCTGAGGGCGCCCCGACGGCGCAGGCGCTCGCGGCGCGCACCCGGATGACGTAGCTGCCGTTCGCCATCGGCGCGGTGAAGCGGGTCTCCGGACCGTCGGTGCGGGTGGTGCCGATGTCTGACTGTCCGGCCGCCGACCCCGCCTCGATCACATACGCCACCGGGGCGCTCGCGGGCGATTTGCTCGTGTCGGGCGCCTTCCAGGTGAGCGTCAGCACCGCCGGGGTGCGCGGCGTGGTTCGTGTCGCGGCGATGGCGGGCTCGATCGTCGCCTTCACGCCGCCCGGCGCGGCCGGGGCGGCGCAGGGCGCCGCCGTGTCAGGCGGCCGGTTCCCGGCCTGCGCGAACACGGGGGCGGCCGACGACAGCAGCACGACCAGGAGGGCTGACACGCGCGAGACGGGTGACATGTTCCGCATCCTACCGCTTCGGGGACGCTTACCGCTTCCAGAGCCGGGGGTCGAAGGCGAACGGCTCGGGCGGCGCGACGGTGAGCGACGCGAAGTCGGGATGCCGGGGATTCAGGACGAGGTTGCGCTCGCGCGGCACGACGACCGACGGCACCCAGAGCCCGACCGTGCGCCCCGCACGCAGCCAGCGCTCGCCCAGGATCGCGAGCGTGATCGGCGCCGGATATTCACGCCAGTCCGGCGGCAGCGAGGCGGCCGCGAGGACGTCGAGCTTCGTGCGCGCCGGCAGGTCGATCGCGATCGCCACGAGGTCGGGCACCTCGAGGTCGGGGTCGGTGTGGACGAATCGCTCCAGCGTGGCGAGCGCGAGCGTGGCCGACGCGAACACCGCCGGCAGCCCGCGCGGCGTCCAGCGGCTGCCGTAGAGGCGTGCGCCTTCGCCGTCGAGGGCAGCCTGCGTGCGCGCGGCGATGCGCCAGACGGTCGGCACGCCCCCCCCCGATCAGCCGATCACGCCGTGCTCGAGCCGGCCGAGGACGTCCTCGACCTGGCGCGCGCCGATGTCGGTGTCGAGCAGGCGCACGGGCGGCTCGCCGCCGAGCGCCCGGTTGGGCCGTCGGAGCCAGGCCGAGGCGGCCTCTTCGCTGCCGAGCAGGGTGACGGCCTGTCCCGCGACACGGGCCACGCGATAGAGGCGATCCGACTCATCGGCTTCGAGTCGACGCAGCTGGCGGCGGCGCGCCAGGGTGCGGGTCGGCATCCGCAGGACCGCCGCGAGTTCGGGCACGGTGAGGCGCAGCCGCGCCCGCACCGACTCGAGCGAGCTGAACGGCAGCCCCTCGGTGATGCGCTCGCGCAGCTCGCCGGCGCTCGGGAGCGCCCGGCCCCGGAAGACCCGCGGTCCTCCCAGCATCTCGATCACGTATTCGGCGGAGGTCATGGGAACGTGCCAGATGGCATCTTACCATGCTGCCACATGGCTCCGGTATGCTGGGGCCGCGATGCCGACGAAGCCGCCGCCTGCCTACCGCCTCGAGTACGTGCTGCATCCGGAACGCGACCCGTACGTCCGCTTCGCGGGGGCCGCGGCGCATCCGTTCGTCGCCGACCCGCCGTCCGGCGTCCCGCCGGTGAATGCCTGGTGGCTCGCCGAAGCCGCGCTCACGAGCTACGCCGACGCGCCCCAGGCGGCCGCGACGTACGCGTCGGCCGGGCTCGCGTCGCGTTTCGTCTCGCATGACGACACCGACGCGTATCTCGCCTGGAACGACACCGCCGTCATCGTGGCGTTCCGGGGCACCGAGCCGGATCGCCTCCGCGACAACCTCAGCGATGCCAACCTGTTCCTCGACCCCTGGCGTCACGGCCCCGGGCGGGTGCACATCGGTTTCCGCACGGCGCTCGACCGCGTGTGGGACCCGCTGATGGCGGCCCTGTCACCGCTCGCCCCCGGACGGCAGGTCTGGTTCTGCGGGCACAGCCTCGGCGCGGCGCTGGCCACGCTGGCGGCGGTGCGATACCCCGGCACGCGGGGCGCCTGCACGTTCGGGGCACCGCGCATCGGCGACCCGGCCTTCGCCGCCGGTGTCGACAGCCGGCTGGGCGACCGGGCGTTGCGGTTCGTGAACCACCACGACATCGTGACGCACGTGCCGCTGCCGCCGGCCTTCCGGCATGTCGGCGGACGCCGCGTCATCGACGGCAGCGGGACGGTCACGACGACGGCGCCGGCGATTCCGCACTTCTTCGGCACCCTCGTCGGCAGTCCCGAGCAGTTGGGCCACATGCTCGTGCTGCTCGACGGGGCGCCCGCCCCGTTCGCCCCGCAGTGCCTGCTCGACCACATGCCGAGCGCCTACGCCACCGCGCTCTGGAACGACTTCAATGCCTGACGCACCCGAATCGGTCGTCCAACGACAGCTCGACGCCTATAACGCGAAGGACATCGACGCCTGGCTCGCCACCTACGCGCCCGACGCGCAGCAGTTCGAGCTGCACGGCGCGCCGCTCGCCACGGGTCACGCCGCCATGCGTGAGCGGATGCTCCCCCGCTTCGCCGAGCCCGACCTGCACGCCCGCCTGCTGGCCCGCACCGTCATGGGGCACATCGTCGTCGATCACGAGCGCGTGACCCGCACCTTCCCCGAAGGCCCCGGCAGCATCGAGATGCTCTGCGTGTACGAGGTGGTCGACGGACGGATCCGCAAGGCGTCGTTCGCCCTCGGCGCGAAGCGCCTGCACACCCCCGACGCCGGCCTCTGACGGATCCGGGCC
>CANIAI010000340.1 GCA_947465275.1 Acidobacteriota bacterium
CGTCGACGTCCTTGTCGCGCATCAGCCCGAGCACCAGCGGCGGACGTTCCGGATACCAGCGGGCGAGATACCGCGCGAGCGCCCTCGCCCCCTCCACGTTATGCGCGGCGTCGACCAGCAGCGCGCGGCTGCCGTCGGGCCAGCGGATCATCTCGAGTCGCGCCGGCCAGCGCGTGACCGCCAGGGCTTCCTCGATCGCGGGCCGCCCCACCGCCACCCCATGTTCGGCGAGCGCCTCAAGCAGCCGGATGGCGATCAGCGCGTTTCCGACCTGGTGGTCACCCCGCAGCGACAGCGCGACCGGTCCGTACTCGGCGGCCGGTGTGCGCACGTGCAGGTGGGTGACGCCCGCGTCGGCCGTCGCCTCCACCAGGGCATCCCCCTCGGCCGGCAGGAGCGTGGCGCCCCGGTCGCGCGCGGCCTGGCGCATCACGCGGGCGGCGTCCTCGGGAAGCGCGCCGGTCACGACCGTCATGCCCCCCTTGATGATGCCCGCCTTCTCGAAGGCGATCGCCTCGAGCGTGTGTCCCAGGTACTTCTCGTGGTCGAAGCCGATGGAGGTGATCGCGCCGACGACCGGCAGCAGGACGTTGGTGGCGTCGAACCGTCCGCCCAGCCCGACTTCGATGACCGCCACCTCGACCCCGGCACGTCGAAACAGCTCGAAGGCGATCGCGGTGGTTGCCTCGAAGAACGTCGGCGGCGCATGCAGCGCGCCCCTGGCGACCAGCCGGTCGGCGGTATCGAGCACGTGGGCGCAGGCGTCCTCGAAGGCCTCGACGGCGACCGGCTCCGTGCCGATCACGAAGCGTTCGCGGATGTCGTTGAGGTGGGGTGAGGTGTAGCGGGCCGCGCGGAACCCGGCGCAGACGAGCGCCTGATGGACGAGCGCGGTGACCGAGCCCTTCCCGTTCGTGCCGGCGACGTGCACGGCGGTAAAGGAGCGCTCGGGGTTTCCGAGCGCGTCACAGAGCCGGGTGATGTTCTCGAGCCCGAGCTTGATGCCGAAGAATTCGAGCGCGAGGAGGCGGTCGAGCACCTCAGCGCGACGGCTCGGCGCCGCCGGTGCCGGCCAGCGCCGCCTCGGGCTGCACGGCTACCGTCGATGGCGTCGTGGTGCCGGTGGCGGCGGCCTTCCGCGCGCGGGCACTGGCCACGTCGGCCGGCGCCTCCATGAACTGCAGCGCACGGGCGATGGCGGCTTTCATCTCGCGGCGATCCACGATGAGGTCGAGCATGCCGTGCTCGAGCAGGAACTCGCTCCGCTGGAAGCCCTCCGGCAGCTTCTGGCGGATTGTCTGCTCGATGACGCGGGGCCCGGCGAAGCCGATGAGCGCCTTCGGCTCGGCGATGTTCAGGTCGCCCAGCATCGCGAAGCTGGCCGTGACGCCACCGGTCGTCGGGTCGGTCAGGACCGAGATGTACGGCAGCCGCGCCCGGTCGAGCCGCGCCAGCGCGGCCGAGACCTTCGCCATCTGCATCAGCGAGAGCGCCCCTTCCATCATGCGGGCACCGCCCGAGCACGAGACCACGATCACGGGGCGCCGCTGCGCGATGCCGATCTCGATGGCCCGGGTGATCTTCTCGCCCATCACCACGCCCATGCTGCCGCCGATGAAGGCGTACTCCATAGCCGCCACGACCACCGGACGCCCTTCGAGGGTGCCGGTGCCGACGATGACCGCGTCGCGCATGCCGGTCGCGGCGATCGCCTTGCGGAGGCGGTCACGATACGGCTTGGTGTCGGTGAAGGTGAGCGGGTCGTTCGAGGAGAGATTCGGGAAGTGTTCGGTCCACTGGTGGCCGTCGAACAGCATCCGCAGCCGATCGCTCGCGCCGATCCGGAAGTGATGGCCGCACTTCGGGCAGACGCTCAGGTTCTTCTCGAGGTCCTTGTTATAGATGATCTGCGAGCAGTCGGGACACTTGACCCAGAGTCCCTCCGGCACCCGGCTCGGATTCTCGACGGTCGACGACGCGATCGGCTTCCGCGTCTTCTTGAACCACGCCATGTCTGCACAATTACGTCAGTTCACCGGCCAAAAGTCAAAGCCGGCGGCCCCCCTCAGCGGCGGGGGACGTAGTAGCGGGTGCCCCGGTTCATCGAACGAATCTGGCGGATCAGGTCGTCGAGGGCGTCGTCGCTGGCGTGCAGGTCCAACTGCGAGGTCTGGACCACCAGGAGCGGGGTGGCCGAGTAGTGGAAGAAGAAGTGCTGGTAGGCCTCGTTCATCTCCTGGACGTAGGCCGGGTCGAGGTCGAACGGCTCCTGACCGGGCTCGGCGGCCGCATTGCGCTCCTTGAGGCGGCGGACGAGCACATCGGTGGGCGCCTGCAGGTAGATGACGAGATCGGGGCTGGGCACGTCCTTCGCGAGCAGGTCGAACAACCGCTGGTAGATGAACAGCTCGTTATCGTCGAGGTTCAGGTACGCGAAGATCTTGTCCTTGTCGAACAGGTAGTCGCACACCGTCGCCTGGGCGAACAGGTCGGCCTGCTGCAGCGTGAGCAGCTGCCGATGACGGTTCAGGAGGTAGAAGAGTTGCGCCTGCAGCGCCGCACCGGCACGTCCCCCATAGAAGTCGGCGAGGAACGGATTCTCCTGGTCCTCGAGGACGGCCGTGGCGTCGAGCCTGGTCGCGAGCCGCTCGGTGAGGGACGTCTTCCCGACGCCGATCGGTCCCTCGATCGCGATGTACTGAAAGGGCATCTGCTGTGATCGCGTCGACGACGGGCCCGCGATGCCCGCATGCTATCATCCCCGCGTCCATGGCAGCGGCGGCGTTCAGGACCTTTTCCCCCCTTGCCTGTGCCCTGCTCGCGGTCGTTGCGTCCGGCTGCCTGCCGACCACACCGCCGGTCACCTCGGTTACCCCTCCCAAGATCACCTGGAACGACAAGGTCGCCTGGATCCTGCGCCTCGAGGACCAGCGGCTGATCCGCGATCCGAATCCGCCCGCGCCCGTGGTGCTGGCGCCCGCGACGCGGACGACGCCGCAGGTGGTCGCGCCGCTGCCGCCGACCGATCTCGTGCGGATGCTGGACGACACCGAAGCGCGTGTGCGCCGTCGGGCCGCGCTCGCCCTCGGGCGGGCCGGGCTCCCCGAGGCGGTGGAGCCGCTCTCGGCGCGACTGCAGCAGGACGAGGAATTCGAGGTGCGCCAGATGGCGGCCTTCGCGCTTGGCCTGATCGGCGACCCGTCGGCGAGGCCGCTGCTGCTGGCGGCGCTGCGCGACCCGCACCCGGTGGTGCAGGGACGCGCCGCCGAGGCACTCGGCCTGATCGGTGATCGCGCCGATGCCGCTGCCGTCGCCGCGATGACCCTGGTGCACCTGCGCGCCGGCGCCATCGCCGCGCTCGACCCCGACAACACCGACGAGGCGCCCGCGGCCGACATCGAGGCGAC
>CANIAI010000341.1 GCA_947465275.1 Acidobacteriota bacterium
ACGTCCACTTCATCTGCGTGCTCAAGGGGGCGTTCATCTTCCTCGCCGACCTCGTGCGCGCGCTGCCGGGCGACTGCTCGCTCGACTTCATCGCCGTCTCGAGCTACGGCGCCGGGACGACGACATCGGGTGAAGTGAAGATGAACAAGGACCTCGACACCGCCATCGACGGGCGGGCGGTCGTCATCGTCGAAGACATCGTCGACACCGGGTTGACGCTCACCTACCTGCAGGACATCCTGCGCGCGCGCGGGCCGAAGTCGCTCCGCACCGCCTGCCTGCTGAGCAAGCCGTCGCGCCGCCGCGTCGACGTCCCGGTCGACTACATCGGGTTCAGCATCGCGGACGAGTTCGTGGTCGGCTACGGGCTCGACTTCGACGGGCGGTATCGCAACCTCCCGTACATCGGCATCGCCGACCCCGCCGCGCCGTAGCCGGCCCCGCCGTAGCCAACATTCCTTTGTCCAGGTTGGCGAAGGCGGGCCGGCGTAGGCGGGTCAGTTCCCGATCTTCTCGTCCGTCGTGACGCCGAAGCGCCGGAAGCGGCCGTAGGTCGCCAGGCCCGTCACCTCGCCGGATCCGTCCGGATACCACTCTTCCATCTGCGACGGGACGATCGTCCCGAGCGCCTCGTCGTACGTGAAGGTGGTGGTCACGCGGATGGCGCTGAGGCCGAAGCGCGGATTGTCCTGCCCGAGCAGCAGTTCGGTCTTCAGGATGCGCCCGGTCGCCCCCTCCACGAAGATTTGCCCGTGCGACGGGACGTCGGCGTTGCCGTTCCCCTTGAGGATGGTCGGCGTGCGGAACTCCTGGTACTGGATCGACCAGACGTCCGGACCCAGCTTCTTCTCCTGCCGCGGCGAGAGCCAGCGGAAGTGGTCGCGATAGCGCGGCTGCAGGAACGCCAGCACCAGGAGCGGACTGTTGATCGTCCCGATGTTCCGCAGGTTGTGCCGGGCGCCTTCGCGGGCGATCGTCGAGGCCTGCTCGAGCGCGTTGCCCGGTGACTCGTCGAGGAACAGCCGCATCACCCGCTGGTCCCGGTCGCGCACCGGCTTGCCGTCCACCTGGAAGACGTCGCGGAACGCATACCAGTCGCCCGTCTCCTTGAGCTGCACCAGCAGGTAGTCCGAGACGAGTTCCCGCGACGCGCGCGGCACGGTCATCCTCTGGACCGACCGCTCCTCGGCCACGATGTTCGACAGGCGCGGCAGCGTGTCGACTGTGTACTGCGCCGCCCGGTCGAGCAGTGAGGGCTGCTGCGCCCGCGGGCGCGGGGCCAGTACGACCGTTGCTGCGACGGCGAGGCTCAGCGCGACGAGGCCCTTGACGCCGCCCGTCACCGGGCCGCCACCGCCGCCTTCACCTTCTCCCCCCAACTGCGCGAGTCCTTGAGGATCGCGTCGGCGTCGAGCGTCAGCACCGTGCGGTCGCGCATCAGCACCTGGCCGTTGACGATGGTCGTCTGCACATCGTCGCCGCGCGTCACGTAGACGAGGTGCGACAGCGGATCGAACAACGGCGTCTGCCGCGCCGCGCGCATGCTGACCAGGATCAGGTCGGCGCGCTTGCCCGGCTCGAGCGACCCGATGGTCTTCTCCATCCCGAGCGCACGCGCGCCGCCGATGGTGGCCATCTCGAGCGCCTGCCTCGCGCTTACGGCGGTCGGATCGACCGTCGTCACTTTCTGCAGGAGCGACGCCATCCGCATCGCCTCGAACATGTCGAGGTCGTTGTTGCTCGCCGCCCCGTCGGTGCCGAGCCCGAGCGCCACGCCCGCCCGCAGGTAGGCGGTGACCGGCGCCACGCCGCTGGCCAGCTTCATGTTGCTCTCGGGGTTGTGCGAGACGCCGACCCCGCGGGCCTTCAGCGTGGCAATGTCGGCATCGGGCACCCAGACGCCGTGCGCGGCGACGACGCCCGGCCCGAGGAACCCGATCGAGTCGAGGTAGGCCACCGCCGTCGCGCGGCCGCGATCGTTGGCCGTCCGCTGCTCGTCGCGCGTCTCGGCCACGTGGATGAGCGTCGGCACGCCCAGCCGCTTCGACAGTTCACGCGCCGCGATGAGCGTCGGCCCGTCGAGCGTGTAGAGCGCGTGGGGCGCGACCGCCGGCGTGATGAGCGCATCCCCCTTGAACTTCCGGATGAACGCCTCGGCCCGTGCCAGCCCCTCGGCCGGCGTCTTCGCATCGGCCACCGGGAACTGGATCACCGTCTGCCCGAGCACGCCGCGCAGCCCGGCCGCCTTCGTCTCGGTGGCGATCTCCTCCTCGAAGTAATACATGTCGGCGAACGTCGTCGTTCCCGACTCGATCATCTCGAGCGCGGCCAGCCGCGTGCCCGCCCGCACGAACTCGGGCGTCACCATCTTCGCCTCGGCCGGGAAGATGTACTTCGTCAGCCACTCGTTGAGCGCGAGGTCGTCGGCCAGGCCCCGGAAGAGGACCATCGGGGCGTGGGTGTGGGTGTTGACGAGGCCGGGCATGACCACCTGGCCTGTCGCGTCGATCGTCTGCGCCGGACGGAAACGCTGGCGGATGTTCGCGGCCGTGTCCACGGCCACGATGTTGGCGCCGTCGACCGCGACACCCCCGCCCTGGATGACCCGCCCGGTGCCGTCCATCGTGACGACCGTCCCGTCGAGAATCGCCAGGGAGACGGCGCGGGGGCCGACCTGTCCTGCCAGCGTCGCGACCGCCGCCACGAGGGTGAGGAGTCCCGTGAGCAGCACGCGCTTGCACATGGGGGGATCTTACGCTCTGAAGGCGTCCTTGAGTACCATGCGGACGTGCCCCTTCACGTCGTCGACCACCCGCTCGCGCAGGACGCCCTGCTCGATCTGAGAGACCTGCGCACCGAACCGGCCGCCTTCCGCCGCGCCGCGCACCGGATCAGCGTGATCCTGGCCGCCGAGGCGCTGCGGCACGTGCCGACCACCCCGGCCACCGTCATCACTCCGATCGGGCCGGCGGACGGCACGCGCGTGGGAGCCGACGTCGTGGTCGTGCCGGTGCTCCGGGCCGGACTCGGCATGCTCGACGCCGTGCTGGAACTGATGCCGACCGCGCGGGTCGGGCACGTCGGGCTGCAGCGCGACGAGACGACGGCGCTCGCCCACCGCTACTACTCACGCTTCCCGCCGTCCATCGAGCAGAGTTTCGTGCTGATGGTCGACCCGATGCTGGCGACTGGCGGCAGCGCCGCCGCGGCAATCGACCTGATCAAGGCCGCCGGCGCGAAGACGGTCACGATGATCTGCATCGTGGCGGCTCCCGAGGGGATCGCGGAACTCGAGCGGCACCACCCCGACGTCACCGTCTACACGCCCGTGGTCGACCGTGAGCTGAACGCGCACAAGTACATCGTCCCCGGGCTGGGCGACTTCGGCGACCG
>CANIAI010000342.1 GCA_947465275.1 Acidobacteriota bacterium
AGATCGAGGCCTCGCTGACCCGGTTCCAGGCCGGCGGCCTCTCGGCGGTGTACGACGCGGTGATTGCCGCGCTCGACCACCTCGACCACGCGACGCACCAGAAGCAGGTGCTCGTGGTGCTCTCGGACGGGAAGGACAACGCCAGCCGGCACACGAAGGCCGACATGCTGCAGCGGGCCGCGGCGAGCGACGCCATCGTGTACACGGTCGCGAAGAATGACGCCACGTCGGGCGGCGCCGGCGACCCGGGGGTGCTGCGTCGCCTCGCCGAGGTCACCGGCGGCGTCGCCTACTTCGCCGCCACCGAACAGGACGTGGTGCGGCACTTCGAGACGATCGCCCGGAACGTGCGCCGCGGCTACAGCATCGGCTACGAGCCGCCCTCGGGCGGTCACGATGGACGCTTCCACACGGTGAAGGTCGACGTGCGGGTCCCCGGACGCGGGACGCTGCGCGCGCGCACGAGAGAGGGCTATGTCACACCGGGTCCGGACCGCACCCGCTGATCGCTGGGGACCGCTCCCCCGCCCGCATCACGATGCGCCGCGCGGGTCGTCCAACGGACCACGCCCGCCGCGGTCGGCGCGGGCACGGGCGGAGCGCTGGCTGTTCGTCGTCGCCGCGGTCTTCCTCGGGTACTACGGATACGTCCGGGCGGAGGTCTTCCTGACGCAGCAGTCCGAGGATCAGGCGCTCACCGCGATCCTGCAATCGGCGCCCGAGGCGGCACGCGAGGCCGCTGCCGACGACACCGAGCACCCGGAGCTGCCGGAGGGGGCGCTCGTCGGCCGGGTCGAGATTCCGCGGCTCGGCCTGTCGACGGTCGTGCGGTCGGGCAGCGAGGCCGACACACTGCGGCTCGCCGTGGGGTTGATCCCCGGCACCGCCTGGCCGGGCGAACGGGGCAACGTCGGGCTGGCCGGGCACCGCGACACGTTCTTCCGGAAGCTCCGCGACATCCGCGCGGCGGATGAAATCGTCGTCACCACCCCGGAGGGGCGACACACGTACCTCGTGGAGCGGACGTTCATCGTGGAGCCGTCCGACGTCTGGGTGCTCGACCCGACGCCGACGCCCGCGCTCACGCTCGTGACCTGCTACCCGTTCACCTGGATCGGCTCCGCCCCGCAGCGCTTCATCGTCCGCGCCACGCTGCGGGCGCCCTGAGCCTGGGGGCGGCCTCAGCCCATCTGCGCAACGCAAGCCGGCCGGAACTCCGGCCGGCACGCATCAGCTGAGCAGGCCGCCGGTGTCGGGGCTGGCGTGCTCCCGGCCGGGCATGATCACCGCCGCGTCGATCGTGTGGCGGGCATCGGTACAGTCGATCCCACGCGCCAGGATCGTGCCGAGCACCCGGCCGATGAAGTCACGGTGGGTTCGCACCCGGCATCCGCACGGGAGGGTCTTCTCGCCGCCGTCGGCACTGGTGGTCTCGCTCATGCGACCATCTTAGCGGGACCCGATGCCAGCGTCCGCCCTGCCCCCCGGCCCGCGCAACCGCTTCCCCGGCGATCTCGTGCTCCGGTTCGCCTTCGACCGCATCGGGTTCGTGCAGGACCTCGCCCGCCGGTACGGCGACATCGCGTTCTTCCGGCTCTGGGGCATGCCGGCTGCGCTGGTGAACCACCCCGACCTGGTGCGCGACGTCCTCGTCACCCAGCAGCGGCTCTTCGTGAAAGGGATCGGCCTCGAGCGCGCGAAGGTGCTGCTCGGCGAGGGACTCCTGACCAGCGAGGGCGCGCACCACCTGCGCCAGCGGCGGCTCATCCAGCCCGCCTTTCACCGCGAGGTCGTGGCGGGTCACGCCGCCACGATGGTGGACCACGCCGAGCGGTGGGCCGCGCGGTGGCAGGCCGGGCAACGGCTCGATGTCGCGCAGGAGATGGCCGCTCTCACCCTGTCGATCGCGGGGCGCACGCTCTTCGGCGCCGACGTCGAAGAGGACGCGCGCGAGATCGGCGACGCGCTCGGCGACGCCATCCAGACGTTCGACCTCGCCCTGCTGCCGTTCGGCGACCGGCTCGTGCGGCTGCCCATTCCGCCCGCGATCCGCTTCCGCCGTGCGAAGGCGCGCCTCGACGCGATCGTCTACCGGCTGATCGCGGAGCGCCGCGCGGCCCCCCGCGCCGATGGCCACGACGTGCTGTCGATGCTGCTGGCGGCCCGCGACACCGAGGGTGATGGCCGCGGCATGAGCGACGCGCAGGTCCGCGATGAGGCACTCACGCTCCTGCTGGCCGGACACGAGACGACGGCGAATGCGCTCACCTGGTGCTGGTACCTGCTGTCACAGCACCCCGACGTCGAGGCGCGGCTGCACGCCGAAGTCGACGCAGTCGCCCCGGGACGTCCGCTGACGGCGGACGACGTGCCACACCTGGCCTACACGCGCGCGGTGGTCTCGGAGGGGATGCGGCTCTTTCCGCCCGCCTACATCGTCGGGCGCCGCGCCATTGCCCCCTGGCCGGTGCCGGGCACCGACTGGGTGCTGCCGACCGGCACGCTCGTGCTCGCCAGCCAGTACCTGCTGCACCGCGACCCCCGCTACTGGAGCGAGCCCGAGCGCTTTCGCCCGGAGCGCTGGCTGCCGTCCCAGGCGGCCGACCGGGATGGCGCCGCGCGCGAGCCGCGCGAGCGGTTCGCCTGGTTCCCCTTCGGGGCGGGCACCCGCATCTGCATCGGCGAGGGGTTCGCCTGGATGGAAGCGACGCTGGTGCTCGCGACCCTCGCGCGTCGGTGGGCGTTCCGGCTGGTGCCGGGCCATCGGGTGGAAGGGCAGCCGATCATCACGCTGCGCGCGAAGCACGGAATGGCGATGAGTACAATCAGCCGATGAACGCCTCGGACCCGACCATCCTGTGGCGGCTGTCGCGCGGCGCGGCGAGCGCGCACGCCACCATCTTCCCGGGTCCCGGCACCGTGACGATCACCTGGTTCTTCGACGGGGTCATGGATCGCGCCGAGAACTACGACACGCTCGACCTGGCGATGGCGCGTGCCGACCAGATCCTCGGCATCCTGCTGCGGGACGGCTGGGCGCGTCAGTAGGCCGGCCAGGCGAGCCCACACGGTACAATCGATCCCATGGCGCAGGTTGTGAGGCTTCACCGCACAGTGGGCGTACGGGTCGGCCCCGTCCAGATTGGCGGCGGCGCACCCGTGGCGGTGCAGTCGATGACGATGACCGACACGGCCGATGCGGCGGGCACCGCGCGGCAGTGCATCGAGCTGGCGGAGGCCGGGTCCGAGCTCGTCCGCATCACCGTCAACCTGCCCGAGTCCGCGGCCGCCGTCCCCGAGATCAAGCAGCGGATGCTCGACGCCGGCTGCACCGCGCCGCTCATCGGCGACTTCCACTACAACGGCCACCTGCTGCTCACGAAGTTCCCG
>CANIAI010000343.1 GCA_947465275.1 Acidobacteriota bacterium
GGTGGCCGACATCAGGGCCGCCGGCGGGCGCGCCGAGGCGGCGGCGCTCGACGTCACCGCCCCGGCGTCCATCGAGCAGGTGGTCGCCGGCGTGCTCGAACGGCACGGCCGCATCGACATCCTCGTGAACAACGCCGGCATCACCCGCGATCAGTTGATGCTGCGCCTGAAGCGCGACGACTGGGATCAGGTGATTGCCACGAACCTGACCTCCGCATTCAGCTGCGTGCAGGCCGTGCTGAAGACCATGGTCCGGCAGCGTACCGGGCGGATCATCTCGATCAGCTCGGTCGTCGGGCAGATGGGGAACGCCGGTCAGGCGAACTACGCGGCGTCGAAGGCCGGGCTCATCGGCTTCAGCAAGGCGCTCGCCCGCGAGGTCGCCTCGCGCAACATCACGGTCAACGTGGTGGCGCCCGGGATGATCGAAACCGACATGACACGGGCGATCGCCGAGAAGGCGCACGCCGAGTGGGTGCAACAGATTCCGGCGGGGAGACTCGGCAGCCCGGAAGACGTCGCCGCCGCCGTCTGCTTCCTTGCCTCGGACGAGGCGTCGTATATTACAGGGCAGGTGCTCGCCGTCAACGGCGGCATGTACATGTAACTGCGGTTGGCTTGCCAACCGACCAGGAGGATTGAATGGCCGTCGCAGACAAGGTGAAGAGCATCATCGTGGAACAGCTCGGGGTCGACGAGGAAGAAGTCACGGCGGACGCCTCGTTCGTCGACGACCTCGGTGCCGACTCGCTCGACACCGTCGAACTCGTCATGGCGTTCGAGGAAGAGTTCGGGATCGAGATTCCGGACGAGGACGCCGAGAAGATCACCCGCGTGAAGGAAGCCATCGGTTACATCGAGGCCCACGCGAAGGCCAAGAAGTAACCCCAGGGACCGAGCGCGGGTCACGCGTCGATTGAGCGTCGGAGGACCATTGAGGCGAGTCGTCGTCACCGGTATCGGGCTGGTGTCGTCCCTCGGGAACGGCACGAGCCAGACCTGGGATGCACTGCTGGCGGGCACGAGCGGCGTCACCCGCGTGACGCGGTTCGACGTGAGCGCGTACGCCGCGCAGATCGCCGCGGAGGTGAAGGGGTTCGATCCCCTCCAGTTCGTCGAGAAGAAAGAGGTCAAGAAGATGGACCTCTTCATCCAGTACGCGATTGCGGCGTCGCAGTTCGCGATGGATGACTCGAAGCTGCAGGTCACCGACGAGAACGCGACCGAGGTTGGGGCCTTCATCGGCTCCGGCATCGGCGGGTTCAGCACCATCGAGCGCGAGCACTCCGCGCTGCTCGAGGGTGGTCCGCGGAAGATCTCGCCCTTCTTCATTCCCTCCGCGATCATCAACCTGGCCGCGGGCCAGGTGTCCATCCGGTTCGGCGCCAAGGGGCCGAACCTGGCGACCGCCACCGCCTGCTCGGCTTCGGCCCATGCGGTCGGCGAGTCGTTCGAGATCATCCGTCGGGGCGACGCCGACGCGATGATCGCCGGCGGCTCCGAGGCGGCCATCACCCCGATGAGCATCGGTGGTTTCGCGGCGCTCCGCGCCCTGTCGACTCGCAACGACGACCCTTCGCGGGCGAGTCGGCCGTTCGACAAGGACCGCGACGGCTTCATCATCGGTGAGGGCGCCGGCGTCGTCATCCTCGAGGAGCTCGAGTTCGCGAAGCGCCGCGGGGCGCCGATTTACGCCGAGATCGTGGGGTACGGACTGACCGGCGACGCGTTCCACATGACCGCGCCGTCCGAGGACGGCGACGGCGGACGCCGGGTCATGGCGATGGCGCTGCGCAAGGCCGGCGTGCGTCCGGAGGACGTCGACTACATCAACGCGCACGGCACGTCGACCTTCTACAACGACAAGCTCGAAACGCTCGCCATCAAGCGCTGCTTCGGTGACCACGCCGCGAAGCTCGCGATCTCGTCGACGAAGTCGATGACCGGGCACCTGCTCGGCGGCGCCGGCGGACTCGAGGCCGGCATCACGGCCCTGGCGGTCTACCACCAGATCGCGCCGCCCACCATCAACCTCGACAACCCCGACCCGGAGTGCGATCTCGATTACGTGCCGCACACGAGCCGCCGGATGCCGATTCGCTATGCGCTGTCGAACTCGTTCGGTTTCGGCGGCACCAACGCCGCGCTGCTCTTCAAGCGCTATGAACCCTGAGACCCGCCCGGAGGCAGCCCGATGAAGCTCGCGGTCTGCATCAAGCAGGTGCCGACGCGCGAGTGGCAGCCGCGCCTGAACGACACCCGGACCTGGATCCGCGAAGCTGACGCCACGTTCGAGATGAACGAGCCCGACGCCTACGCGCTCGAGGAGGCCCTCCGGCTTCGCGAGCGGCACGGCGGCGAGGTCGTCGTCTGCTCGGCCGGACCCGCCCGGGTGCAGGCCGTGCTGCGTGAGGCGCTGGCGCGCGGCGCCGACCGTGCGCTGCACGTCGAGAGTGATGCGCTCGCCGATGCCGACGCGCTCGCCGTCGGTGATGCCCTGGCCGAGGCGATGGCGGGCGAGCAGTTCGACCTGGTGCTGACCGGGCTGCAGTCGGACGACCTTGGACAGGGGCAGACCGGCGTGGTGCTCGCCGAGCGTCTCGGTGTCGCGCACGCCACGATCGTCATGGAGGTGCAGGCGGTCGAGGGCGGGCTCCGCGTCAAGCGCGAGCTCGAGGGCGGCTGGTTCCAGTGGATCACGCTGCCGCTGCCCGCCCTGGTGACGATCCAGAGCGGCATCAACCAGCTGCGGTACGCCACCCTCAAGGGCATCATGGCGGCCAAGAAGAAGGATATCCGGAAGGTCAGCCCGGCGGCAGCGCCGGCGGCCGCGGTCCGGATCGAGGCGCTGGCGTTGCCCGTGAAGGCGAAACAGGGTCAGATCATCGGCGGGTCGGCCGCCGAGGCGGCGACCGAACTGGTGCGGCGCCTGCGCGACGAGGCGCGCGCGCTGTGATCCTCGTCCTCGCGGAACACCGTGCCGGCCGCCTGAATCGTGCCTCGCTCGAGGCGCTCGCCGCGGCGCAGCAGCTCGCGCAGGGCGCCGAGGTGCGGGTGCTGGTCGCCGGCGCCGCCCCCGATGGCATCGCGGCGGAACTGGCGACCTGTGGCGTCGTGGAAGTCCTGGTCGCCGACGATGCCGCGCTCGAGCCATACACCGCCGACGCGTTCGTGCAGGCGCTGCAGGGGGTGCTCGCGGCCGAGTCTCCGCGCGTGGTGCTGTTGCCGCACACCTACCAGACGCGCGACTTCGCGCCGGCGCTCGCCGCCCGGATGCGCTGCGCGCTGGTCACCGACGTCACGGGGCTGGGCGGTACGGCCGACGCCCCGGTGTTCCACCGCCCGGCGTTCCAGGGCAAGCTCGTGGCGCATGTCCGCCCCGCGGCA
>CANIAI010000344.1 GCA_947465275.1 Acidobacteriota bacterium
GCAACCCGCGCTACTGGCGCACGGGCGCCGACGGCATGGTGCTGCCGTATCTCGACACCCTGGTGCTCGCGGTGGTCGACCCGGCCGCGCAGCTCGAGGCGGTGCAGCAGGGGGTGATCGACCTGCCCGACGTGCCGGTGCCGCTGGCCGACGCGCGGGCGATGCGCGCCGCCGATGACCGCAAGCTGGTGAACCTGGCCGAGCTCGGGGTGCGGCTCGAGCCCGACGCCCTCTGGTTCTGCCGCCCGCGGCTGGCGCGCGACCCGCGGGGCGCCTACGTGAACCAGCCCGAGTTCCGCTGGGCGATCTCGCACGCGCTCAACCGCGAGGCGTATGCCGAGCGGGTCTACGGCGGGGCGGCCGTTCCCGCGTGGGGACCGGTGACCTCGGGCAACGGCGGCTGGTTCTCGCCCAACATCCCGCGCTACCGCTACGACCTGAACCAGACACTCGACCTGCTGCGGCAGCTCGGGCTGCGCGACACGACCGGCGACCAGGTGCTCGACGACGCGCAGGGGCGGGCCGCGCGATTCACCGTGCTCACACTCGCCGACGCGGCGGGGCAGCCGTGGGCCGGCGCGATCTGGGTGCGCGACGCGCTCGCGCCCGTGGGGATCGCGCTCGACCTGCGTCCGCTCCCCGAGCGGGAGCTGCGGGCGCGGATGCAGACGTGCGATGCCGACGGCATCCTCGCCCCGGCGGGTGGCGACCTGCTGGACCCGACGGCGAACGCCGCCTTCTGGACCAGCACCGGGGCCGCCCACGTCTGGAACCCGAACGGGGTGGCGCCGGCCACGCAGGCCGAGCGCGACATCGACACCCTGATGCAGCAGGTGACGGCCACCGCCGATCAGGCCAAGCGACGCGCGCTGTTCCTGCAGGTGCAGCTGCGGTTCTCGAACGACCTGCCGATCGTCACCCTGGCGGCGCCGCGCCTGCTCTACGCGCATGCGCCGCGGGTGGTGGCCTTCACGGGGACCGTGGTGCCCCCCTACGCGCTCTGGAACGCCGACTCGCTCGGCGTGAACGCGCCGCGGCGTCCGACGTCGGGCACGCAGGGGACCGGCGCGCGCGAGGCGACCGCGGAGTAGGCCCGGCGGAGCAGGCAGGGCGGAGTAGGTACAATTGCCGGGCATGCAGCGCTTCGCCGGCGTGTTCACCCCGATCGTCACGCCGTTCACCGTCGACGACCAGCTGGATGAGCGGGCCCTGCGCGCGAACGTCGCCCGCTGGATGCGCAGCTCGCTCACGGGGCTCGTCGTCCTCGGCTCCAACGGTGAGGCGCCGCAGCTCGAGGACCACGAGGCCGATCGCGTCCTGGTGATCGCGCGCGAGGAGATGCCCTCGGACCGGCCGCTCATCGCGGGCACCGGCCGCGAATCGACCCGCGCCACCATCGAGGCCACCCGCCGCGCGGCGTCGTTCGGCGCCGATGCGGCGATCGTCCGCACGCCCGGCTTCTTCCGCCAGCAGATGACGGCCGACGTCTTCATCCGCCACTACACGGCGGTGGCCGACGCGTCGCCCATCCCGGTGCTGCTCTACAACGTCAGCGGCTTCACCGGCGTGAGCCTGTCGGCCGAGGCGGTGGAGCGCCTCTCGCGTCACCCGAACATCGTCGGCATGAAGGAATCGGGCAGCGACATCGGCCTGATCGCCGAGTTCGTCGCCCGCACGCCCGACGACTTCACCGTGCTCGCCGGCTCGGCGACCACCTTCGTGCACGCGCTTGCGGCGGGCGCCACCGGCTGCGTGCTCGCGCTCGCCGCGATCATGCCGCGCGAGTGCCACGAGCTGATGCGCCTGGTGGCCGAGGGCAACCTCGCCGACGCGCGCGCGCTGCAGCGGCGCGTGCTGCCGCTGGCGAAGGCGGTCGGCACCACCTACGGCGTGGCGGGGCTGAAGGCCGCGCTGACGCTCGTCGGCTTCACCGGCGGGCTGCCGCGTCCACCCCTCATGCCGGCGAGTGACGAGACGGTGATGGTGATGCGGCGGCTGCTCGACATGCTCGGCCTGGTCGCGCCGACGGGGTTGGTCGATTGAGCGCGACACGGGTGGCCAGGCTGCTCGCCGTCGTGCTCGGCGTCGGGCTCGGCACCGGCACGCTGACCGGCTGCGCGACGAACCCGGCGACGGGCCGCCGCGAGATCTCGCTCATGAGCGAGGCGCAGGAGATCTCGATCGGCCGCGAGCAGGACGCCCAGGTGCGCGCCGAGATGGGCGTGGTCGCCGACCAGGCGCTGCAGCAGTACGTGAGCCGCATCGGCCTCGCGCTCGCACAGCAGAGTGAGCGCCCCGGCCTGCCATGGCAGTTCACGGTGGTCGACTCGCCGGCGGTGAACGCCTTCGCGCTGCCGGGCGGCTTCATCTACATCACGCGCGGCATCCTGCCGTTTCTCGACAGCGAGGCGGAGCTCGCGGGCGTGCTCGGCCACGAGATCGGCCATGTCACCGCCCGTCACGCGGCGCAGCAGTACACGCGCTCGATCGGCGGCGTGGCCGGACTCGCGGCGCTCGGCATCTTCGTGCCCGCCACCCGTCCGCTCGGTGAGGTCGGGTCGCAGGCGCTGTCGCTGCTCTTCCTGAAGTACGGGCGCGAAGACGAGCTGCAGGCCGACGGGCTGGGCGTCCGCTACACCGCGCGCGGCGGGTGGGACCCGGCCGGCGTGCCCGGCATGCTCTCGACGCTCGGCCGACTCGACGAGGCCGCCGGTGACACGCGCGGGGTGCCGAACTGGCTCGCGACACACCCCGAGCCGCTCGTCCGCGTGCGCGAGATCGCGCCGCAGGTCGCCGAGGCGAAGGCCGGCCGCACCGACTTCCGCACCGACCCCGAGGCGCTGCTGCAGCGGATTGACGGGCTCGTGTTCGGCGACAACCCCGAGCAGGGGGTCGTGCGCGGGCGCAGCTTCCTGCACCCGGTGCTGCGGCTGGCGATCGAGTTCCCCGACCAGTGGCCGATCCAGAACGCGCCGGCGCAGGTCGTGGCGAAGGCGCCGACGGCCAACCACTTCCTGCTGCTCGAGGCGGTGCCGAACGCGCCGGCGGGCGACCTGCGCGAGATCGCGCTGGCACAGATGCGCGCGGCCGGCTTCGAGCCACGCAGCGGCACGGGATCCACGACCCCGATCAACGACCTGCCGGCCTACGTGCAGACCTACGCGGGGCAGATGCAGAATCTCGGGGCGGTGCTGGTGCGCGGGGCGCACGTGCGCCACGCGGGCGCCGTCTACTTCCTCGCCGGCCTCGCGCCGGCCGACAGCTTCGCCACGGCCGACCCGGCGTTTCTCGCCGCCATCCGCACCTTCCGCGCGCTGACCGCGTCGCAGGCGGGCGAGATTCACCCGAATCGCATCGATCTCTACGTCGTCCGCACCGGCGATAC
>CANIAI010000345.1 GCA_947465275.1 Acidobacteriota bacterium
GATGCGCGGCCGTGAAGGCGGCTTCGCCGTTCAACCGGCGACGGGGCGAGGTGACGCGCGCATCGAGCGCGGCACCGGCGAGGATCGCGCCGCCGGTCGGCGCGGAGGGCGCCTGGGTGGCCTGCGGCGCGGATGCCGTCCATACCGGTCGCGCCGTCAGCCGCACGGTGAGCCCCCCCGCACTGCGGGCGAGCGGTTCGGGAACGAGCAGCACGCAGGCGGTGTCGCTCCCCTCGATCGCCCGGTGCAGCCGGAGCCAGGTGCTCATCGGCAGCCGGCGCAGCGCGTGACTCGGCGCATCCGCGAGATCGAGCACCACGACCCCGAAGCCGCCGGCCTGCAGGATGAGCCCGGTCGACTTGATGGCCCGGTCGAGCGTGCGGTCGCGCAGGTCGGTCGGGCCGAGCGGCGACGAGATGGCCTGCCCCCGTACCCAGAGCAGCCGCGCGAGATCGATGCCCGCCGCGCGGGTCGACGCCACGTCGAGCCGGTCGAAGGTGTCGACCAGCGCCGCGATCTCTCCCCGCCGGGCGGCGGCGGCCATCACCTGCAGCGCCAGCGTGGTGCGCCCTGACGACCGCGGACCCGCGATCTCCGACAGCTCTCCCCGCGGCAGTCCGCCGGCCAGCACCCGGTCGAGCGGGGCGACGCCGGTAGACAGGACGAGTTCACCGGCCATGCTGGAGCCGGGCTGAGGCTGGTTGGGACCGAGCGGGTTGAGGACGGAGATCAGGGTGCGGTCGAGCTGACGGCTCCGGAGCACGTTCTCGAGGTCGGCGCGTGCGAGCTTTGCCATAGTTTCGCCTTTGAGGCGAAAATATAGCGAATATCCATCCGGGGATCAAGGGCGAAGCGCCGTCGCGGCACGGCACGAGCCGACACGGTAAGATTTGTCCCTTGCCTACCGCGGCCGCCCCACGACCCAGTCCATCGGACTCGTCCTCGCCGATCCTTCGTCGGCTCGCCGCCGCCCTCCATTACCGGGATTTCCGGGTCCTCTGGTTCGGCGCGGTCACCTCCAGCATCGGTACCTGGATGCAGGAAGTGGCGCTCAACTGGCTGATCGTCACGCTGACGGGGGCGGCATCGGCCTTCTATCTCGGGCTCGACACCTTCCTGGGCGAGGCGCCCATCATCCTGTTCACGCTGATCGGCGGGGTCGTGGCCGACCGCCGCGACAAGCGGCACGTGCTGCTCGCCTCGCAGTACGTCCAGATGAGCGTCGCCTTCGTGCTCGTCGCGCTCGTCTGGTACGACACCGTCGAGGTCTGGCACGTGCTCGCCCTCTCGGTGATCACGGGCGTGGCGCAGGCGTTCGGCGGACCGGCCTACCAGTCGCTGCTGCCGAACATCGTCGAGAAGGAACACGTCCCGAACGCGATCGCGCTCAACTCGATCCAGTTCAACATCGCGCGTGTCATCGGCCCGCTGCTCGCCGGCATCGCCCTGTCGGCCTGGGGCATGGTCGCCTGCTTCGGCCTGAACGGGCTGTCGTTCCTCGCCGTGATCGTCGCGCTCCTCTCGATGCACGTCCGTCCCGCGCCCTCCGGCGCGCGGCGCAGCATGCAGGAAGAGCTGAAGCACGGCCTCCGGTTCGTGCGCGGGGAGCCGGCGATCATCGCGCTGACGGTGCTCGCCGCGGTCACCACCTTCCTGGGCAACCCGCTCCTCACCTTCCTGCCGCTCTTCGCGCGCGATGTCTTCGGCGGCGGCGTTGGCGACTACACCCGCCTCATGGCGTTCGCCGGGGCCGGCGCCGTCACCGGCGCCCTGGCCGTGGCGTGGCTCGGCAAGTTCCGCCACATGGGACGCACGCTGCTCATCGTGCAGCTGCTCTTCGGGCTGCTGATGACCGCCTTCTCGCTGGCGCGCGTCTTCTGGATGAATGCCGTCCTGCTCTACCTGTGCGGCATCGGCCTGACGATGATGTTCGCCACCCTGTCCTCACTCGTGCAGCTCATCGCGCCCAACGAGATGCGCGGGCGCGTCATGAGCATCTACATGGTGGCCTTCCGCGGCGGGATGCCGCTGGGCAGCCTCGCCGCCGGCTGGTTCGCCAGCCTGACGTCCGCCCCGACGGTCCTGACCGTCAACGGCATCCTGCTGAGCTGTGTGGCGGCATGGGTCCTGCTCAAGAGTTACGGGGTGAGAGAACTCTGAGCGTGAGAGGCCTGTCTGCCGGTTCGCGTGCGCTGCTGGCGTTCGGGCTCCTGCTCGGGCTGCCGGTCATGGGCGCCGGCCCGATCCACGCGCAGTCTGCCCAGAACGCGCCTGAACCGCCCGCCGCCCCGCCGACCAGTCCGGCCGCCCCGGGCAGCGGCACGACCAGCGGCATGGCTGACGGCCTGCGCGGATGGGCGCGCGACCACCAGATCGCGGAGCGCCTGAACGGCACCGTGGACGGCTGGTATCCGCGCCTCGGCGGCATCACGCGCGGGGGCGGCATCGCGGGCGGGCCCGGTTACCGATTCCACCCGCTCGGCGGGCCGGTGCGCGTGGACGTGTCCGCCGCCGTCTCGCACAAGGCCTACGTCGCCGCCGATGCGCGCATCCGGTGGGTGTCGACCGCGCAGGAGCGGTTCCAGATCTGGACCGACTTCCGCGCCGAGCACTTTCCGCAGGAAGACTTCTACGGCGTCGGCCTCGCCTCGCGGCTCGACCGCCAGACCAGCTACACGTTCGACAGCAGCGACATGACCGTCCGCGCCATCGTGGTCCCTGTGCGCGGCCTGCGGGTGGGACTCGACGTCGGCCGGCTGCATCCGTCGATCGCGAAGGGACGCGACCGCGAGTTCCCGTCGATCGAAGCCTTCTTCACGGATACCGATGCACCGGGACTGGCGGCGCAGCCGCCGTTCGTCTACACGAACGCCTGGTTCGAGTTCGACAGGCGCGACACGCCGGGGCACCCGCGCCGGGGCGGGCGCTATCAGGCGTCGTACGCGCTCTGGGACGACCGGTCGCTCGACCGGCACGACTTCCAGCAGATCCAGTTCCGGGGGGTCCAGTACGTCCCGCTCACGGCCGACGGCCGTCACGTCATCGCGGGGCGGGTCGGCGTCAGCTACGCGCAGCACGCCAGCGAGGACCGCATCCCCTTCTACCTGCTGCCGTACGTGGGCGGCAGCGACACCCTCCGGAGCTTCCGCGAGTTCCGGTTCCGTGACGAGCACACGCTCTGGCTGACGGCGGAATATGCGTGGACGCCCCTCCGGTTCCTCAGCGTCGCCGCGTTCACCGACGCCGGTGAGGCACGCCCCGACTGGGCGTCGATCGGGATCCGGGGACTCAAGCATGGCTACGGTGTGGGCCTCCGGGCCCACACCGACAGCCAGCAGTTGCTGCGGTTCGACGTGGCGGGCGGTGGAGGCGAAGGCTGGCGC
>CANIAI010000346.1 GCA_947465275.1 Acidobacteriota bacterium
CACTCCCGACGGGAGGCACTTAGTGGCCTCCCGCTCGCCATGTACGGCGACCTCGCGTGCAGGGTGGGCGCTACGCCTTCGACGACAGGCGGCGCGCCTCGAATTCCTCGAACGGCCCCTTGAAGTCCTCGACGGCCCCGTCCTCGAAGTGCCACACGCGGGTGCCGACTTCCTCCATCAGGTCCTGGTCGTGGGTCACCAGGAACACCGTCCCCTCGTACTTCTGGAGGGCGACGTTCAGCGCGTTGATCGACTCGAGATCGAGGTGGTTGGTCGGCTCGTCGAGCACGAGCACGTTCGGCTTCTGCAGCATCAACCGGCAGAAGAGGAGCCGCGCCGTCTCACCGCCCGAGAGCGCCTCGGTCGGCTTGTAGCCTTCCTCGCCCTTGAACAGCATCTGCCCGAGCAGGCCGTGGATGTCCTGCCGGTCGGCGTCGGGGTCGAACTGGTGCAGCCAGTCGACCGCCTTGAGCCCCTTCTTGATCACCCCGGTGTGGTCCTGCGCGAAGTAGCCGACCGACGCCTCGTGTCCCCAGCGAATCGTGCCGGCATCGATGTCCTGCGGCGACGCGTCGAGACCGGGGGCATCCGACAGCAGCGCCTTGATCAGCGTCGTCTTGCCGACGCCGTTGCGTCCGTGCAGCACGATCTTCTCGCCGCGCGTCACGACCGCCTCGAAGTCGCGAATCACGCGCAGGCCGTCGAACGCCTTGCTGACACCCTTGCACTCCATCGCGAGACGGCCCGACGGCCGCGCCTGCTGGAAGCGGATGTACGGACGCTGGATGTTCGAGCGCGCGAGCGCCGTCGTCTCGAGCCGCTCCACTTCCTTGCGCCGCGACTGCACCTGGCTCGACCGCGTGCCGGCCGAGAAGCGCTGGATGAAGTCCTGCAGCTGCGCGATCTTCTTCTCGCGCTGTTCGTTCTGCGATTCGAGCCGCGATCGGATCTGCGTCTTGGCGAGCACCATGTCGTCGTACCCGCCGGTGTAGGTGATGATCGTCTCGTAGTCGATGTCGGCGATGTGCGTGCAGACGGCGTTCAGGAAGTGCCGGTCGTGCGAGATGACGATCAGCGTGCCCTGATACCGCGACAGGAAGTCGACGAGCCAGTGGATCGAGTCGAGGTCGAGGTGGTTCGTCGGTTCGTCGAGCAGCAGCGCCTGCGGATTGCCGAAGAGCGCCTGCGCGAGCAGCACGCGCACCTTCTGGCCGCCCTGCAGCTCACCGACCGTCCGCTGGTGCAGTTCGTCCGGGATGTCGAGCCCCTGCAGCAGGATGGCGGCGTCGCTCTCGGCGCCGTAGCCGTCCTCTTCGCCGACGATCCCCTCGAGTTCGCCGAGGCGCATCCCTTCGTCGTCGGTCATCTCGGTCTTCGCGTAGAGGAGTTCGCGTTCCTCCATCGCCTTCCAGAGCCGACGGTTCCCCATGATGACCGTGTCGACGACGCGGTACTGGTCGAACGCGTACTGGTCCTGGCTGAGCAGCCCGAGCTTCTCCGGACGGGTGACGGTGCCCTTCTGCGGCTGCAGTTCGCCGCTGAGGAGCTTCATGAAGGTCGATTTGCCGGCGCCGTTCGGCCCGGTGAGGCCATACCGACGGCCCGAGGAGAAGGTGGTGGTGACGTCGTCGAAGAGCACCTTCGACCCGTACCGCATCGACACGGCCGAGACAGAGATCATCTGGGTAAATCCTTTAGACGGAACAGGAACAGACGATCTTACCAGATCGGCTCGCGCGGATGCCGGCGGTCAGGCGCGCAGCGCCTTCTGCCAGACGACGAAGTGGCAGGGCTTCAGAAGGGTGCCGTCGTCGGGGTAGGGCATCGTGCCGGTCCTGACGTAGCCGAGCCTGGCGTAGAACGCCGGCAGTTCGGAGCGGAGGTCGATCACGTGAATCTCGACGGCGCGGCAACCGGCGGCCGCGCACCGGGTTTCCACGTCGGCAATCAGCCGGCGCGCGAGCCCCTGTCCACGCAGCTCGGGGGCCACCGAGAGCATCCCGAAGTAGCCGAGCCGGCCGGTGTGTTCCAGGTAGATGACGCCGGCAAGCGGGCGTCCCACGGGCGTCGCCGGATGATCGAGCACCAGGAAGGTGCCTCGACCCATCAGTTGCCGCACCTCGCCCGCGTCGGTGCGCTCGCCGGTCTTGAAGGCCTGCTCGACCGCGAACACCTCGTTCACGAGTGCGGTAATCGCCGGGACGTCAGCCTCGGTCGCGACGCGAGCGGGGCGCATCGTCAGTGGCCGCTGGTGCGCAGGATGCCGCTCTGGATCAGCATGCTGGTGATGTCGTAGACGCGCCGTTCCCAGACGATTTCGCCGTCCACCACGCGGCTCAGGGTGACCGTCGGGACGCGCATCGGCTTGCCGGTCGGCGGGATGCCCATGAAGCCGCCGGCGTAGATGCCGGTCATCAGCGACGAGGCGGCCACCATGTCGCCATCGACGACGTAGTGGTCGGGCTCGAGCCGCAGGTCCGGGAATGCCGTGAAGATCGAGCGGAACACCTTCTCGATGGCCGACCGACCCTCGATCGTCGACCCCGCGAGCGGGCTCTCCACCTGCGCGGCCAGCCCGTAGAGTCCGACGAGCGCCCGGATGTCGTGCCGGTTCATCGCCTCGGTGCGCTGCTGGGCCACGGTCAGGATCTGTTCGCGGGTCATCGATCCACTCTACGCCAGGTGGCGCGTCGCCCGACCCGGCCACGGTTGTCGGATCGTGCCGCCGCGGCGACACGCGTGTCGTGTGGTGACGGGAAGCCGAACGTGCGAGTCGCGCGCGGCGCTAGGGCGCGGTGATCGGGCGCCCCGCGCGATACCAGGGGTGCCTGCCGCTGACGCTGTTCGACATGGTGCGGGCCGGATTGAGCGCGAGCCGCATGCTGGCACGCACGACCCGATTGCGCGTGTGCCGCTCGACCCAGCGCACGAGATACCGATCGAGCGCGTCTTCCGCCACGATCAGCCCGAACGCGCCGACGGGCGTCACCACGTGATCCACCCAGCCGGTCGTCTCGGGGCGCTGGCCCACGTTGCCGATCGAGGCCTCGCTGAGCGGCCCCACCTCGAATTGCAGGCTGTAGCCCGCCGCCCAGCCGAAGGCGCGGACGCGCGACATCCAGTACTGGCGCGAGAGCCCGATGTCGACGGGCGCCTTCGGATCGTGGTCCATGAGGGCGTACCCGGTGGCCGCCCCATGAATCGGGTGGCCGATGTAGTTCACCCACCAGGCATCGGTGTCGTCCCACTGCTTCGGCAGCCGGACGGAGCGCCGGTAGTCGCTCCAGAACGGACCGCGCAGCGCCTGGCGGGTCTTCTCCTGGAAGCCAACCCGGATGGCATGTTCCACCAGCAGCAGCTTGAGCGAGTCGACCG
>CANIAI010000347.1 GCA_947465275.1 Acidobacteriota bacterium
CGAGCAGGTAGATGCGGCCCGGCGCGTCGACGCCGAACAGGTGCCGGTCGGTCTCGATCAGCCCCAGCAGCGAGTACGACGCACCCCGCACGAAGAAGCGTACGGGCTGCGCCGCCGACGGGTCGTCCACGTAGGTGAACGTCGCGGGGTTCGCCAGCCGCGTCGGGCGGACGTACGGGCGCACGCTGAACCCCTGCCCGCCTCCGAGCCAGTGCAGCGACTGCGGCGGGTGGAAGTAGCGCTGCCGGTCCATTTCCTCCTGCGGATACGGCGCCACGAACGGCGCCAGCAGCGCGAGCAGGTAGAAGAGGCCGAGCAGCACGCCGCCGATGATCGCGAGCGGGCTCTTCCGGAGCTGCTGCAGGAAGATGCGCCAGGGCGAGAGCGGCGGAGTGTCGTCCTCGGGGCGCTGCCGCTTCGCCTCGGGCAGCGGCGCCCGCAGATCGCGCTCAGTCATACGAAATCCGCGGGTCGGCCACGACGAGGAGGAGGTCGGCGATGAGGTTGCCGAGCACGAGCACGAGCGACGCCATCAGCACCGAGCCCATGACGAGGTACTGGTCCTGCGTCAGGATCGCATCGAGCGTGAGGCGGCCGAGCCCCGGCCACGAAAAGATGATTTCGGCGACGAACGACCCCGAGACGAGCGCCCCGAGCGTGTAGCCGAAGAGCGTGATCATCGGGTTGAGCGCGTTCCGCAACGCGTGCTTCATGACCACGACCCGCTCGTCGAGTCCCTTTGCCCGTGCGGTCGTCACGTAGTCGAGCCGCAGGACATCGAGCAGGTTGCCCCGCATCTGGCGCATGCGGCTCGCCAGCGGGATGAGCCCGACGACGAGCGCCGGCAGCGCGAGGTGATGCAGCACGTCGAGGAACTGCCCCATCGCGTCGAGGTCGTCGTAGTCGAGCGACCGCATGCCGCCGACCGGGAACCAGCCGGTGCGCGCCGCGAACATCAGGAACAGCAGCCCCGAGAGAATCTCGGGAATCGACAGCCAGATGAACGCGATGAGCGAGAGGAGACGATCGACCCAGCTGTGCTGCCGCACCGCGGCCCACATGCCGAGCGGGATGGCGAGTCCCCAGGTGACGACCGCCGACGCGCCGGCGAGCAGCAGCGTGTTCTCGAGCCCCTCCTGCAGCACCGTGAACACCGGCTGGTGCCGCGAGAACGACTCCCCGAAGTCGAAGTGCAGGACGACGTTCTGCAGGTAGCGCAGGTACTGCACGTACCACGGCTGGTCGAGGCCGAAGCGGCGGCGCATCGCCTCGATCGCCTCCGCCGAGATGGCCGGGTTCTCGGCCATCTGGTTCAGGAAGTCTCCCGGCGCCAGCTGCAGCAGCAGGAAGGTCATCACCGAGATGCCGAGCAGCAGCGGGATGGTCTGCAGCACCCGCCGCAGCACGTAGGTGCGCATGGCGGGCTACGTGGTGGCGCGCGCCTTGACGAAGACGCGGTCGATGTTCCAGAGCAGGCGGTGCGGAATCGCCGAGGGCTGCAGGTTGCCGAACCGGTTGCTCAGCGGCAGCTTCGCCACCCGCGTCGGCAGCCAGATGAACCAGCACTGCTCGTTGACGATGTTCTGCACCTCGACCCACGCCTTCTTCCGCGCCTCGAGGTCGGGGTTGCCCACGATGACGTCCATCAGGCGGTCGATCTCGGCCTCCTGCGGCGTCTCGGGCTTCGGCTGGCTCGGGTTCCACTGGTGGGTGCGGCCGCTCGACCGCCAGACGTTCTGGCCCATGCCCGGGTCGGGCGGCACGCCGGTCTGCAGCCCCAGCAGGATGGCGTCGTACTGGAAGTCGTCACGCAGGTTCGAGATCAGCGTATTGAAGTCGAGCGGCACGAGCGTCACCTTGATGCCGACCTTCGCGAGGTCGTCACGGATGAAGTTCGCCATCGAGACGCGCAGCACGTTGTCGCTGTTCGTCTTCAGCGTGAACGTCACCGGGTTGCCCTTGGTGTCCTCGAGCACGCCGTCGCCGTTGGCGTCCTTCCACCCAAGGCTCGCGAGGAGCTTCTTCGACTCGGCCAGGTTGTAGTCGTACTTCGTGATGTCGGGCGAGTGCCACACCTTGTTGCCCGGCGTGGTGGTCGACCAGTTCTTCACCGCCTGCCCGAAGAAGATGCTCGGGATCATGCTCTCGCGGTCGATCGCCATCGACACCGCGCGGCGGAACACCGGGTTGTTGAACCAGGCGTACTTCGTCGCCCCCACGTGCGGCTGCCCCACTGTCTTGCCCGGGGTCGGCTTGCGCACCGGCGAGAGGTTGAAGGTGATGTAGTTGCTGCTCAGCTCGGGACCGAGGTCGTGCAGGGTGAAGTTGGCGTTCGCCTGGTTCTGCTCGTACCAGCCGAAGTTCTCGGGCTTGGTGTTGTCGAGCCCGTCGAGCTCGCCGGCTCGGAACTTGAGGTCGGCGGCGTCCTGATCGGGCACCGTCAGGAAGACCAGTTCGTCGAGGTACGGCAGGCGGCGCTGCTGGCTGTCGACGCCGAAGTAGTACGGGTTGCGGCCCAGGACGGTCTTCTCACCGGCCACGAACTGCTTGAGCGTGAAGGCGCCGCTGGTGATGAGCTTCGCGGGCTCGGTCCCGACGGTGTAGGCCGAGGCGAACCCGCCCTGCGTGTAGACCGGCTCGAGCACGTGCTTCGGCAGCACCGGCACCGACGCGGCGAGCGACACGGTCATCGCGTTCGGCTGCGGGGTCCTGATCACCACCGTGTAGGCGTCGGGGGCGGTGATGTCCCACTTCTTCCCGTTCATCACGAGCAGGTCCTGCACGCTCGGGTGAATCGTCGGGTCGTAGGCGACCTGGAAGCTGAAGAGGACGTCGGCCGAGGTGATCGGCGTGCCGTCGGAGAAGGCGGCGCCCTTGCGGAGGTTGAACGTCCAGGTGAGCTTGTCGTCCGCCAGGCTCCACGACTTGGCCAGGGCCGGCTCGGCCTCCTGGGTGGCGTTGTTGAAGCCGGCGAGCGACGTGAACAGGCGGTTCGTGATGTCGGTGGACGACGTCTCGTTCGCCATCATCGGGTTGAACGTCTTGGGGCCGACGGTCTCGCCGATGACGAAGCGTCCGCCGTAGGCGCCAGCGCCCGGCATGGCGGCGACCAGCGGCTCCTCCGGGAGCGGATGCTGATCCTTGTAGGCTTCAGCCGGCGCCGACGATCCGCCGCGGCCGCACGCGGCGAGCGCGCCCGCCGCCAGCACGGCCGCCGTCAGCAGGCCCCGGAACCCCGTCCGTCTCCGTCCCTCGAACCGCATCGACACGCTCACGCTCGTCCGCTCCTTCGGGCCGCCGGCCGCTGACCGGCCGGGGGATCCCGCGCAAAACCTGAACAGGATACCCCGTCAGGTCAGGGCA
>CANIAI010000348.1 GCA_947465275.1 Acidobacteriota bacterium
CTCGCCGCCGAGGCCGCCCGGGCGCGCGGCGTGGCGGTCATCGGCTTCCTCGGACGCGATGGCGGCGCGGTGCGCGCCCTCTGCGACCTGAGCCTCGTTGTTCCCGGCACGACCGCCGATCGCATCCAGGAGGTGCACATCAAGGTGGCGCACCTGGTCATCGACGCGATCGAGGCCGACCTCTTCCCCTGAGCGCGGTTCAATCCTCTCGATAGCGCGCGACGAACCGGCGGTCGATCTGGTCCTTGAGCAGCCGGACCCACCGGCCGCGACAGGCATGCCCCCGCCACTCGCCGAGCGCCGTGCCGTCCCCCGCATTGAGCAGCTTCAGGAACGAGGGCTGCGGCTGGTACGGCGTGAGCGGCCGGCCGGTGAGCGCGCGCGCCAGGTTCTCGAGCAGCACCGGACCCTGCCGCACGGCGTATACGCCGGCCTTCGGCACCGTGGCGCCGTCGAGGCTGCCGCAGTCGCCCGCCGCGAAGATGGCTGGGTCGCCCACGCTCTGCAGGAAGGCGGTGGTGCGCAGGAACCCGCCCCCGTCGACCGGGAGCCCGGTCGAGGCCAGCATGGGCGGCGCGGCGGCACCCGCGGCCCAGACGACGATGTCGGCGGTGACCGTGTCGCCCGCCGCGAGTTGCATGCGCCCGGCCGACACTGCCGCGGCCCGGTCCCGGACGATCCGCACCCCCGCTCGTTCCAGCGCGGCGCGCACCAGCGTCCGCGCCGGCTCGCTGCTGTCGGGCACCTCGTCGTCACCCTGCGCGAAGCCGACGTGGAGACCTCGCTCGGTGCGCGTCCCTCATCCGCCGCCATCCGCTCACTGACCCGCGCCCTCGTCGACGCCGGCGAGGGTGGCGCCGACGGCTATGGGGACTGCTACTGGCCCGGCTCCAACGGCGGGCAGTACTGGTGGATCTTCAAGCGGACCGCCGAGACGGTCGAGGTGGTCGCCCTCTGGACCCGCGGCGGCGTGTCGATCTACGAACACGTGTTCCGGGCCACCGACGCTTACGCGTGGGTGCGGGAGCGTCTGGACGACGAGACCCGGCGCGTGACCGGCGACGTCCGCTCGTAGTCCGCCGGCCGCGGCAGAGCTGCGCATCGGCCGCCCGCGCTTTCGGCGTGACTTCCGCCCGCGATCTGTCGCACTCTCTCGGTCTCTCGTGCGGACGGATTCGCGCCCGCCGATCGTGAACGCGCGACCTGCTCCGAGGAGGACAGCGCATGCCGTCTCGTCTGGTGCTTGGAATTGTCGCGGGAGCCCTGACACTGGGCCTCGTCGCCGCCGCCATGACCCGTGTGGCCGCCCAGGCCACTCCACGCGCTGATCGGGTGGAGGTCGGCCCGGCCGACATCGGCGGCGTGGTCCGCGGGGCCCGGGGGCCCGAAGCGGGCGTGTGGGTCATCGCGGAGACCGCGGACCTTCCCACGAAGATGCGGAAGATCGTGGTCACCGACGACCAGGGGCGCTACCTGCTGCCCGACCTGCCGGCCGCAGGGTACCGGGTGTGGGTGCGGGGCTACGGGCTCGTCGATTCACGTGCGGTCGACTCTCGACCGGGAGCGACCGTGAACCTCCAGGCGACGGCCGCGCCGAATGCGCGAGCCGCCGCCCAGTACTTCCCCGCGAACTACTGGTACTCGCTGCTGCGGGTGCCCGAGGCGAGCACGTTCCCGCTGACCGTCTCGGTGCCGGCCCCGGCAACCGCCGGCGGCGGCACGACCAGCCGCACGTTCCGGTCGCAGGAGGAGTGGATCAACGGCCTCAAGGGATGCGTGGTCTGTCACCAGATGGGGAGCAAGGTGACGCGTGAGCTGCCGGCGGGGCTCGCGGGCACGTACAAGACCACCGCCGAAGGGTGGGATCGCCGTCTGCGCATCGGCGGCAACACCGGCGGGTACAACGGCGTCCAGCAGATGGGGTACGACCACATGGTCGGGATCTACGCCGACTGGACCGACCGGATTCGCGCGGGCGAGCTGCCCGAGACCCCGCCCCGCCCGCAGGGGGCCGAGCGCAACGTCGTCCTGACCGTGTGGGACGTCGCCACGCAGACCAGCTTCGTCCACGACATCATCTCGACCGACAAGCGCAAGCCGACACTCAACGCCAACGGGCTGATCTTCGGCGTCGACTACCACAACGGGTTGCTGGTGATCGCCGACCCGGTGAAGCACACCAACGAGGTCGTGCCGTTCCCCACCCGCGCCGACAAGCGGGCCATGGGGAACCCCGCGGCGGGCGCGGCGCGCGTGCAGGAGGTGCCGTCGGCCTACTGGACGGCAGCGGAGTTCACCCCGCGCGACGATGCGTCGAATCCGAATTCGCTGACCGAGGACGAGCAGGGGCGCGTCTGGGTCGCCTCGGGCGTCGAGGCGTGGCAGAACCCCGCCTACTGTCGCGACGGCTCGCTGAACAAGTACGCGAAGCAGTTCCCGATCGCCACCAACGATCGGCACATCTCGATGTACGACCCGCGCACGAAGACGTTCGCGCTGATCGGCACCTGCTTCCCGTCGCATCACCTGAACTTCGCGTACGACGACCAGGGCACGCTCTACATCGAGGGGGGCCAGGCGATCGGCTGGATCGACACGAAGCTGTACGACCGGACCGGCGACGAGGTCGCCTCGCAGGGCTGGTGCGCGCCGTATCTCGACAGCAACGGCGACGGCCGCATCGATCCGGCCGTGGACCAGCGCATCCAGGGCGGCACCTACAGCGTGCAGCCCAGCCCGACGGACGGCAGCGTCTGGGCCGCCTCACCAGGGTTCCCGGGGAAGCTCCTGCGCATGGTGCGGGGCAACAATCCGCCCGAGACCTGCGTGTTCGAGGCGTTCAACGTGCCGTTCGACAACCCCGCTCGCCCCGAGCTCAAGGGCTACCTGCCGCGCGGCATCGACATCGACTCCAAGGGCGTCGTCTGGACGGCGCTGGCCGGCAGCAGCCAGCTCGCCAGCTTCGACCGGTCGAAGTGCCGCGTGCTGACCGGGCCGACGGCGACGGGAGATCACTGTCCGGAGGGATGGACGTTGTACCCGCTGCCCGGCCCCACGTTCAAGGGCGTGAAGGCACAGACGTCCACCGAGTGGGCGTACTACAACTGGGTCGACCGGTACAACACGTTCGGGATGGGCGAGGACATTCCGATCGTCAATGGGACGAACTCCGACTCGCTGATGGCACTCGACCCGGCAACCGGCCGGTGGACGATGCTCCGGGTGCCCTATCCGCTGTCGTTCTACCAGCGCGGTCTCGACGGCCGCATCGACGACCCGGCGACCGGGTGGAAGGGGCGGGGCCTGTACGCCGTGAACGGCACCAGGACGCCCTGGCACATGGAGGCCGGTAAGGGCC
>CANIAI010000349.1 GCA_947465275.1 Acidobacteriota bacterium
GGCGCGACACCGACGCGGCCGGTCTCGGGCGCGGCAGCCCCGCAGGACGGGACACCGGTCGTCCCGCCAACGCTGGCGACACCGGGCACACCGGCGACAGCGGCCGGCCTCGCCGCCGGTGGCGCCCAGGTGGTCGTGACACCGCCGGGGAACGACTTCCGCGTGGGCGGAGGGCCGTATACCGTGGCGCTCTCGGCCACCAACGCCTCCCGGCTCTCCACGATTTCGCTGACGCTCACCTTTAATCCGGCTGCGCTGCGTGTGCGGACGGTGCAGGAGGGGAGCTTCATGCGCGCGGGCGGCGCGGCCGCGACGTTCACCCAGCAGGTCGATGCGACCGCCGGACGCGTCGACATCGCCATCCTGCGCACCAACGACCCGACCGGCGTCGCGGGCACGGGCCTGCTGAGCGCGCTGCTGTTCGACGCGGTGGGGGCGGGACCGGCCAACCTCACCATCACCGGGACCGCGACGGCGCCGGGCGGCACCACCGTCCCGCTGCAGTTCAGCCCCGCACCGGCCATCACCGTCCGCTGATGCAGCAGGAACGCGGCTACACATTCATCGAGCTGCTCGTCGTGACGACGATCCTGGTGATCCTCGCCTCGGCGGTGATGCCGCTCGCGCAGGTCACGGCCCGTCGCCAGCGTGAGGCGGAACTCCGCCGGGATCTCCGCGAGTTGCGCACCGCGATCGATCGGTTCAAGGACGCAGTCGACCAGGGGCAGATCGCTGCCTCTGACCTCGAGCCGACGAGCGAGGGCTATCCACCCAGCCTCGACACGCTGGTCGAGGGCATCTCCGCCGCCGGCGATGCGACCGGGCGCAAGATCAAGTTCCTGCGGCGCATTCCCGTCGATCCGATGACGAACAGCACCGAGTGGGGCCTGCGCTCGTATCAGGACAAGCCCGACGCGACCACCTGGGGTGGCGGCAATGTGTTCGACGTGTACACCACCGCTGACGGCCGGGCGCTCGACGGCACACGGTACCGGGAGTGGTAGCCATGGCCCGCCTGCAGAACGCCTGGATGCGTCGACGGTCCCCGGGCTTCACCCTCATCGAGCTGATGGTGGTGATGTCGCTGATCGTCGTGCTCGCCAGCATCGGCCTGACCGTGTACGCGAACAGCGTCCACCGTGCGAAGGAAGCGGTGCTGAAGGAAGACCTGTACCGGATGCGCGACGCCATCGACCAGTACTACGCCGACAAGAACCGGTATCCGGGTTCGCTCGACGAACTCGTGTCCGAGAAGTACCTGCGGTCCGTGCCTGTGGACCCGTTCACGAACTCAACCGACAGCTGGCAGACCGTCATGGCCGAACCCGAACCGGGCAACGCCGCCGCCTCACCAGGCATCTATGACGTGAAAAGCGGCTCGGACCAGACCGGGCTGGACGGCACAGCCTACGCGGAGTGGTAGCGATGATGTCCTACGGATCCTTCACCCGGGCCGCGTGGTCCCGCGTCGCCCTTCGACGGCTGCCGCTGCTGGCGCTGCTCGTCGCCCTGCTTGCCACCGCCGCCTGTGACAAGGTGCCGCTACTCGCACCGAGCAACTCGGCCATCACCATGTCGGCGGCGAGTACGACCCTCTCGAGCGGGGGCAGTACCGAGGTGCAGGCGTACGTGCGGGAGTCGTCTGGCACCCCGGTGCAGAACGGCACGACCGTTCGCTTCACGGTGAACCTTGGGCGGGTTGACCCGGTCGAGGCGCAGACCCACAACGGTGTCGCCACGACGACCTTCCACGCCGACGGCGCCTCGGGCGTCGCGCAGGTGCGTGCCTCCTCGGGTGGTGCATCAGGCGGGACCGGTGACAGCGCCACCAACCTCGTGCAGATCACGGTTGGCACCGCGGCGGTCGCCGAGAGCGGGATCGCCGTCCGCGCGAATCCGTCGAACGTGCCCGCCAGCGGCGGCACCGTCGACGTGATCGCCACGGTCGTGGGCAGCAACAACACCGCCCTGAGCGGTATCCCGGTCAGCTTCAGCACCAATCGCGGCAGCCTGAGCGCCAGCACGGCGACGACCGACGCGGCGGGACAGGCGCGCGTGCAGCTCACCACGAATCGCGAATCGACCGTCACGGCTTCGGTCGGCTCCCGCTCGGGCACGATCACGATTGGCGTGAACGCGGCCGCCACCGTGACACTCACGGCGAGCAGCAGCCCGGTCGCAGGGCAACCGCTGACGCTGACCGTCACGCCGACGACGGGCACGGCACCGCGTGTCGTCATCGACTGGGGTGACAACGACCGCACCGACCTCGGCATCGTGGCCGCGGAACGTCGGGTGACCCACACCTACAACAATGCCGGCGGCTACACCATCGCGGCCACGTCGACCGACGGCTCCGAGACGACGAACACGGCCATCGGCGTGACGATCGCGAACCGGCCGTCCCCCACGGTGACCGCCAGCACCTCCACGCCCGCGGCGGGTGCGAACGTGGCGTTCACGGTGACACCGACGACGTCAGGTGCCGGCATCCGGAACGTCCAGATCGACTTCGGTGATGGCAGCGCGGCGGTCGAGCTCGGGTCCATCACCACGGCCACCACGGTCAACCACGCGTTCGGGTCGGCCGGGTCGTACACGGTGCGGGTCACCCAGACCGACAACAGCGGCAACGACACGTCGTCGGTCATCGTCATCCGCGTCACGTAGTCCGGGGATCGCGCATGGCCACGCGGCACCGACATCAGGACGGGGGGTTCGCCATGGTGGCCCTCCTCGTCGGGATCAGCATCATGGCGGTCGCGCTCAGTGTGGCGCTGCCGTCCTGGAGCACGGCCGCCCAACGTGAGCGCGAGACGGAATTGATCTTCAGGGGGCAGCAGTACGCGCGGGCCATCGCCCTGTACCAGCGCAAATACGCCAACGCGTTCCCTCCGTCGCTCGACATCCTCGTCGAGCAGCGCTTCCTTCGCCGGAAGTTTCCCGACCCGATGGCGAAAGACGGCGAGTTCCAGGTGCTGCTCGCCGGGCAGACTATCCTTCCGCAGTCCGCGCAGGGCACCGCCACGGGGCCGGGTGGCGCCGGCGGCACGGGCGGCACCGGCCTGCCCGACGGACGGACGGGTACTGGGGTGATCCCGCAGGCCGGACGCGGTGGCGCAGCGCCCACGCCGCAGGTGCAATCGGCACTGCAGAGCGGCCTGCCGTCGGGGGCTCGCGGCGGCATCATCGGCGTGGTCAGCAAGAGTCAGGCGACATCGCTCCGAATCTGGAACGGTCGGACCAAATACAACGAGTGGGCGTTCGTGGCGACGCAGGCGACGACGGCCGCTGGCGCGCCGAC
>CANIAI010000350.1 GCA_947465275.1 Acidobacteriota bacterium
GAGGATGAGGTGGCGGCTGTACCGCTTGATCTCCTCCGCCGACAGTTCGGGCAGCGTGGCGGGCGCCGGGGGCGCCTCGCTGGGCGCCCCCCCGGCAACGGACGGCACGATGCTGATCGTGTCACCCGCGTTGACCGGCGTCTGCTCCTTCTGCAGATACCGGATGTCCTCGTCATTCAGGTAGATGTTGACGAAGTTCCGCAGCCGTCCCTCTTCGGTGTAGAGATGCTTCCGCAGACCCTCGTGCTTGGTGGTCAGGTCCACGAGCAGCTCGCCGACCGTCGCCCCGTTGACCTCGACCGACTCTTTCTTGTCGGTGAACGGCCGCAGCGGCGTCGGGATGTTAATTGTGTTGGGCATAGGTCAGTTCTTCCGGATCGAAGGCGGAGCGATCGTCACGCAGCCGCCAGGACGTCATGTCTTCGGGAGTGCCTCCGCGCACAGCAACGATGATGTACGAAAAGAACGGCCAGGCGTGGTCCAGATCGTACTGCGACGGGCGTGCGGGATGGTCCGGATGCGAGTGATAGAAGCCCATCAGCTCGCCGCCGGCCTCGGTGGCCCGCTTCTCCGCCTCGCGGTAATCCTGCGGGCGGACGAGGAAACGCCGTCGCGGGCCTTCCTCGGTGGTGTTCGGCAGGGCGTAGGTCGCGGTGACCACGCCGTCGCGCCCGATGAGGGCGCCGCAGCATTCGTTCGGATAGGTCTCGCTGCCGTGCGCGCGAATCGCCGCGTCGACCTCGGGGCCCAGCGTGATGGCCATCAGGCCTCTCCCTTCGACGCGAGCGCCGGGTGCTCGTGCCCCTCGTCCCAGAACCGTTCCGACAGGTACTTGTCGCCGCCGTCGCAGAAGATCACGACCATCACCGCGTCGCGGGTCTGACGCGCGATCCGGAGCGCGCCGGCGAGATTGGCGCCGCTCGAGATGCCGACCAGCAGCCCCTCGTGGCGCGCGAGGCGGCGCGTGAGCTCGAACGCCTCCTCGGTGCCGACGCGGACGTCGACGTCGGCGAGCGTGTGGTCGTAGATGCCCGGCACGATCGCCGAGTCCATGTGCTTCAGACCCTCGAGCCCGTGCAGGGGTGAGTCGGGCTGCACCGAGACGAGCTGCACCTCGCGGCGGAAGTCGCGCAGCCGCCGCCCCACGCCCATGAACGTGCCGCTCGTGCCGAGGCCGGAGACGAAGTGCGTGATGCGGCCGCCGGTCTGCTCGATGATCTCGGGGCCGGTCGTGTCGTAGTGCGCCCGCCAGTTGCTGTCGTTGTTGTACTGGTCGGGGTAGAAGAACAGCTCCGGGCTCTTCGCGTGGAGCTCGCGGACGGTCGTGATGGCGCCGTCCGACCCTTCCATGGGACTGGTGAACACCACCTCGGCGCCGAAGGCGCGCAGCACCTTCTTCCGCTCGGGGGTGACGTTCTCGGGCATGCAGAGGCGCACCCGGTAGCCGCGGGAGGCGCCGATCATCGCGTAGGCGATGCCGGTGTTCCCCGACGTGGCGTCGATGATGATCTTGTCGCGCGTCAGCCGCCCGTCGCGCTCCCCGTCGAGGATCATGCGCGCGGCGGGGCGATCCTTCACGGAACCACCGGGGTTGTGCCATTCCGCCTTGGCGTACAACTCCACGTTCTTCAGCCCCGCCTCGAAACTTCGCAGGCGGAGCATCGGCGTGTTCCCGATGAGATCGACGATTGAGGATGAGATGTCCGGCAGCCCAGGTATCACGAGCGACATATCCGATTGGACGAGTCGGGAATTATAAATCCCAACGAGCTCCGGGGGTTAGCGCGCCCCCGCATTCCCGACCAGCCGGCCGTCCGCGTCGCGGATTTCGACGGGCAGGCCCAGCTTACGGAGTTCGGGCTCGATCTTCGCCTGATCCCCGACCGCCACGACCACCAACTGCTCCGGAACCAGGTACTTGCGGGCAGCCGCGGCCGTCTGGTCGACGGTCACGGCGTTCACGCTCGCGGCATACCGGGTGTAGTAGTCGAGCCCCAGGTCGTAGATGAAGACGTTCGAGAAGCTGCCGACCGCGTCACGGCTCGTCTCGAAGGCGCCGGCCAGCGAATACGAGAGGGCGTCCTTGGAGTGCCGCAGCTCGTCGGCCGTCACCGGCCGGTCGACGATGCCGCGCAGTTCCTTGAGAATCTCGGTCACCGCCGGGGCGGTCACGTCGGTCCTGACGCCGGTCGCCACCTGGAACGGGCCGGCCGACTTCCTGAACGCGAAGTTGGAGTTCGCCCCGTAGGTGTAGCCGTTCGCCTCGCGCAGGTTCATGTTGATGCGGCTCGAGAAGAGGCCGCCGAGGGCGGTGTTCATCAGCTGGATCGCCCGGAAGTCGGGCGACGAGCGCGCGGCGCCGATGCCGGCCACGCGCAACTGCGTCTGCGGCGCACCCGGGCGGTTCACGATGACGATGCGGGACGTCGGCGGGGTCGGCGGCGTGAGGGTCGGTGTCACCGCCGCGCCCCGCTGCCAGCTGCCGAAGGTCCGCTCGGCGAGCGCGCGCAGTTCCGGCATGGTGATGTCGCCGGCGACCACGAGCGCGCTGTTGTTCGGGACGAAGGTCTGCCGCCAGTAGCCGACCAGCTCGTCACGCGTGACCGCCTTGATCGACGCCTCGGTGCCGATCTCGGGCATCCCGTAGGGATGCGTGTCGCCGTAGAGCACCGTTGCCACCACGCGCCCGGCGATCGCGTTGGCGTTCTGCCGCTGCTGCGCGAGCTGACCGAGGCGCGCCTGCCGCTCGCGCTCGATCTCGGCGGCCGGGAATGCCGGCCGCAGCGTGACGTCGGCCGCGAGCCCCAGCGCCTGCGTGAAGGTCTTCTTCAGCGACCGCACCGAGACGGTGGTCGCGTCGGTCGTCGTGCCGGTCGAGAGGCTCGCGCCGAGCCGCGCCACCTCGTCGGCGATCTCGAGCGCGCCGCGCATCGCGGTGCCGTCGTCGAGGAGTGACACCGCGAAACTCGCGAGCCCCGACTTGTCAGGTGGATTGACGTCGCTGCCCGTGCGCACGACAAGGTTCGCCGCGACCACCGGCCGCTCGTGTCGCTCGTTCAGGATCAGCGTGAGGCCGTTCGAGAGCGTCGCTATCTGGGGCGTGGGCAGCGACACCGCCTTCGCGGCGCCCGCCTGCGGGACCGTCGCACGCCACGGCTCGTCGGCGTTCACGGCCTCACCGCCCCCCTGGGCGGCCGCGGCGGAGGCCGCCGGTGCTGGTGCCGGGCCGGCGGGAACCGGGTCGGGTTCGCCTGGCACCACCTGGACGACCACGCGCTTCGACGCGA
>CANIAI010000351.1 GCA_947465275.1 Acidobacteriota bacterium
AGAGGCTGCCTCGCCGTTCGGGCGGCACCTGCCGGACGATCGCGCCGGCCGCGTCGAAGATCAGGTCACGCACGGTCACGGCCTGAATCGGCACCGCGACGACCCCCGTCCGTGTGGCCGTCACGATCTCGGCCGTGCAGGTGAAGCCGGGCCGCAGCTCGGGCACCTGCTCGTCGATCGTGACCACGACCTTGAAGTTGGTCGCCTGTGCCTGCCCGGTCGTGCTGCCGGACGTCTGCTGGATCGGGCTGTTGCCGATCTCCGTGACGTGTCCACGGAACGTCCTGCCCGGGACGGCATCGATGGTGACGCGCGCCGGCTGGTCGAGCGCCACCGTGGGGACGTCGGTTTCGTCGACCTCGATCTCGGCCTGCACGGCCGACATGTCGGCGACCGTCAGCAGCACGGTGCCGGCGTTGTTCATGGTGCCGACGACGACGTTCTCGCCCTGCTCGATGTTCCGGCGCGTCACGAGGCCGTCCATCGGCGCCGCGATCGTCACCTGGCTCAGGTTGTACCGGGTGGTCGACAGCGTGGCCTGTTCCTGCCGCACCTGCTGCTCGCGCGTCTGCACCTCCTGCTCCCGCGCACGGATGTCGGCCTGACGCAGCGTGACCTCGTTCTGCGCGCGCTCGAGCGCCTCGCGCGTGGTGAGGCCGTCGCGCGAGAGCTGCTGCTGGCGCTGCAGCGTCTGCTGCGCCAGATCGAGGCTCACCTGGGCCTGCTCGATCGCCGTCCGGGCCTGCTGCAGCGATGAGCGGGCCGCGGCGACTCCGGCCTGTCCCCGTTCGATCTGGCCCGCCAGCGCCCGCGGATCGATCTCGAGCAGGAACTGGCCCGCCCTGACCCGTTCGCCCTCCTTCACGGCCAGTCGCGTGACGCGCCCCATCGTCGTCGCCGAGATGTTGACCTGGCGCCTGGGCTGGATCTTGCCGGACGCCGACACCAGGGCGTCGAGGTCGCGGGTGCGAATCTCGTCGCTGGTGACCGCGAGACGCGCGCGCGCCGCCAGCGTCGAGCGGAGGTAGACGGTGCCGGCCGCGCCGAGCGCCACGAGGACGGCGAGCGCGATCAGCCAGCGCTTCATGCCGCCCCCCCGGTCGCCAGCATCGTCAGCGCGAGCAGCACGGCGAGCACGACGTAGGCGCCGGTGAGCCCGAGCGCGAGCCCCGTGGCCCGTCGGCCCGCGATGGCGGCCAGCCCGATCGCCAGCACGACGATCCACCAGAGCACGAAGACATCGACGATGCCGAGCACCCGTGCGACGGGCGACGTCTCGTCCATGCTGCCGGCGATCCGCACGAGTGTCGTCGGGCTGGCGAGCGTCTCGGCGGCGAAGTTGATCGGCGCGGCCACGACCTGCCGCAGCGCCAGCACCACGCTCGCATGGGCCGTCACCGTCAGCACCGTGGCGAAGCGCGCGTGGCGGCGCAGCGTGCCGAACAGGCCATAGAAGACCGCGGCGAGCCCGAGCGCCAGCGCCGGCCCGGTGGTGAGCGCCACGACCGCCGCGTAGGCGATCCCCTGGGTGCTGACGGCGCGCATCTGCGCGTACGCCGCGTCATCGACCGGACGGCCGAAGGCGGTGGCGGTCCGCTCGAGCTGGTCCAGCAGCGCGATCCGGCCCACGCTGGTCGAGAGCAGCGCGGCGTTGGCCAGGAAGATGACGAGGGTGGAGAGCAGGAGGACGTCGACCCACGGCGTCCGGTCACCCCTCGCGAGGGCGGCGAAGGTGGCGCGTGGCGAGCGGATCACGCCCGCGACCCGGGCGGCCAGAGATGTCACGGGAACTCCTGATACGATGACCCGGGAAACCCGGGATTCGTTTTGACCGTTCAAAAACCCTCTGATTATAGCGATATGGCGTTACGGACGATTAGGTGGTGCGCGGGCCTGTGCCTGGCGCTCGGACTCGTGAGCTCGCGCGCCGACGCGCAGATCGTGGAGGCCGTCGGTGAACGCGCGCTCGGCATGGGTGGTGCGTTCGTCGCCGTCGCCAACGACAGCAGCGCGACGTGGTGGAACCCGGGCGCGCTCGCCGCGGGGCCGTTCATCGACGTGAGCATCGTCCGGACGATGGACGAGCAGCGCGACGCGCTGCCGGCCCGGCGTGAACGGGTGTCCGGATTTGCACTGACCACGCCGCCGTTCGGTTTCAGCTTCTACCGCCTGCGCCTGGCCGGCGTTCCGGCCGCGAGTGCGGTTTCGGGACAGGCCGGCCGATTAGAGGGTCAGCCCACGCTGCCCCTGCGGGCGTGGAGTGCCTCCCAGGTCGGGGCGACGCTGGTGCAGACGATCGCGCCGGGCACGCACGTGGGAGCCACGGTGAAATACATCCGGGGCACGTTCCGGTCGGGGAGTGACGCGGCGGATCTCGGTCCGTCCACGCTCCTGGATCGCGCCGGAGACCTCGGCGGCGGCTCGACCGAGGGGCAGTTCGACGTCGACCTCGGGGCGCTGGCGACGGCAGGGCCGGTGCGGCTCGGCGCCCTGGTGCGGAACGTGCGCGGTGCGCGCTTCGCGGACGGTGCGTTCGAGCTGCCGCGGCAGGCGCGGGTCGGCGTCGCGATCGCCGCGGAGCAGTCGGGCGGTATCCCGTTGACCCTTTCGCTCGACGCCGACGTCCGGGCCTACCGGACCGAGGCCGGGGAGCGGCGGGTCATCGCGCTCGGGGCCGAGCAGTGGCTCGCGGGCAAGCGGCTCGCCCTGAGGGGCGGGGCCCGGTTCAACCGTGAGGGCGAACGCGGGCGGGCATTGACGGGCGGGGGCAGCGTGTCCCTGCGTACGGGCACGTTTCTCGACGCGCACATCGTGCGCGGGGGTTCACCCGACGAGCGCGGCTGGGGAGTGGCCGCACGGGTGTCGTTCTAGCAGCCGGTCGATTCCGCCCTCTCCAGCGGAACCGCCGGGAGAGGGTCCGGCCCTGAACGGGTCGGGGGTCGAAACATGGCGGTTCGAATTGGCGAGCTGCTTCTCAAAGAGAAGCGCATCACACCCGACCAGCTGCAGGAGGCGCTGAACTATCAGCGCCAGCACGGGGGAAAGCTCGGCCTGAACCTCGTCAAGATGGGGATCGTCCGCGACGAGGAGATCACCGCCCTCCTGAGCAAGCAGTACGGCGTCCCCTCCATCTCCATCCGCGAGTTCGAGCTCGATCCGTCGGTCATCAAGCTGGTCTCGCCCGAGACCGCGCAGAAGTACGGCGTCCTGCCGCTCTCCCGCGTCGGCGCGAAGCTCACCATCGCGATGACCGATCCGACCAATGTGTTCGCCATGGACGACATCA
>CANIAI010000352.1 GCA_947465275.1 Acidobacteriota bacterium
GGGCACCGCCATCGCGGCAATGCGCTGCAGGGCACCCGGCTTCGCGGGGTCGTCATCCGACGCCTCCGGCGCGCCGCCGCCCTCCTGACCGCCGGGGGCCGTGGCCGCCACAGCCGCCTCGTCGGCGGCGTCCGGGTCGAGTGCCGCGCTCAGGTCGATGAGCGGCGCGGCCGGTTCGGTCGCGGTCCCCTCCCCGTGCACGCCGCGCGCCTCGAAGAAGGTGCGGAGTTCGGTCGGGACGTCGGGCCTCGCCAGCAGCGCCTGCAGCGCCGCCCGGGGAAGCGCGTCGATCGTGGCGCGTGCCGCCGCGGCGATGTCGGGCTCGGGATCGTCGGTCAGGAGCACGAGCAGCGCCACCTGCTCGGCCGGCCGGGGAGCCAGTTCACCACGAGCCGCCATGAGGCGGACGTCGCGGTCGGCCTCCCCGCGGCGAAACAGCTCGGTCCACGGGGTACGGAACCCGGTATCCATCCAGAGAGGAATCGGCCTAGAGGCGCGACAGGAACAGGTAGGCGGCCGCGGCGAGGGCGACGAACAGTACACCGGCGACGCCCAGGAGGGCGAGCGTGCGTCGGCGGACGTCGGCCGCCTCATCATCCAGGTCGTAGCTGGCCCGGACGTGGGGGCTGCCCGCCTGCACTGATTCGTGCGGAAACTGCACCAGGAAGTCGCGCACCGCCTGCTCGGGGTCGAGGCCGACCTCGCTCGCGAACGAACGGACGAACGCCCGCGAGAAGATGCCGCCCGGCAGCCGCGAGATGTCGTTGCGCTCGAGCGCGTCGAGCGCCGCCACCGACAGCTTGGTGGTCTCGGCGATCGTGCGCAGCGAGATGCCGCGCGTCTCGCGCGCCAGGCGCAGGCGCCCGCCGATATTGGTCTCGGACCGGTCCACGGCTGCCATTGGCGCCCTCATGTTAGGGAACGGCTGAGACGGGTGTCAAACGCCGCACGCGCCGCCGCCACGATGCGGGCGGGCGCCCCGGGCGCGGCGACGGCGAAAAGCCCGATGCCCGCGAGGCCGGCCGCACCCGTCCGTGCCACGGCGGCGAACCGCTCCGGGGTGACCCCGCCAAGCGCGAGGACCGGAATCGTGGTGGCCGCCACCGCCCCGGCGAGCGCCTCGAGCCCGGCCGCCGGACGACCCGGCTTCGAGGCCGTCTCGAAGACCGCGCCGAAGAGCAGGTAGTCGACCAGCCCCTTGTCGGGCCCGGCCACCTCCTCGACGGTGTGCACCGACCGTCCGACCAGCAGCGGGCGCGGCACGAGTCGGCGGGCGCGGTCCGCCGGCACTGACACACCGCGCAGGTGCACGCCATGCGCCCCGGCGGCGAGCGCCACGTCGAGGCGATCGTTGACCACCACCCGGCAGGTCGTGCCGCGCACGGCCGCGACGCAGGCGGCCACCAGGCGGACGAGTGCAGCCGCCTCGAGCCCCGGCTCCCGCACCTGCACGAGCGACACGCCGGCGCGTGCCGCCTCCCCCACCTGCCGGACGAGGCTGCGTTCCCAGGCGGCTCCCGGCTCGCCCTGCAGGCGCCGGCGATCGGTGATCAGCGCGAGGACCGGGTTCATGACCGGTCGTCCGGCACGGACGGCCCGAGGCCGGTGACCGCGGGGTCTCGCGACGCGAACAGCAGCGAGATCAGTTCGGAGAGCCCCACGACGAGGTTCACCAGCCCCAGGCCGGTGATGGCGCCGCGGACGAAGTCGTTGGTGATGACGTCGCCGACGAACGGGAGCGCCTGGGCGAAATAGTTGCGGTCCCAGAACCCCGACCAGGGCACGACGACCAGGGCGAAGCCGACTTCGAGGAAGAAGGCGGTGAGGAGGAGGCGTCTCACGCGGGGGGGAGCGAGACGTGGGCGGGCGTGGCGGCCGGTGGCGGCACCGAGGGGGCGCCGAACAGCGCGGCGGGCCTGAAGGATCGACGATGCACCGGGGAGTAGCCGTGGGCCGCCAGGGCGGCGAGGTGTTCGGCGGTCGCGTACCCCTTGTGCCGATCGTAGCCGTACCGCGGGTCTTCCGCGTGCAGCCGGCACATTTCGCGGTCGCGCACCACCTTGGCGACAATCGACGCGGCGGCAATCGCGCTGCAGCGGCGGTCGCCCTGCGCCACGCCCCGTTGCGCCATGCGCAGCCCGGGAATGCGGAACGCATCGACCAGCACGAGGCCGGGGAGCGGCGCCAGCGCCATGACGGCGCGACGCATCGCCTCGAGCGAGGCATGGTGGATGTTGAGGGTGTCGATGTCGCCCGGATCGAGCGACGCCACGCTCCAGGCCAGCGCCCGGCGCGTGATCAGATCGTGCAACCGCTCGCGCTCCGCGGCGGTCAGCATCTTGGAATCGGCGAGGCCGGGAATGTGACGGGCAGGGTCGAGGATGACGGCCGCGGCCGTCACCGGCCCGGCCAGACATCCCCTCCCGACTTCGTCCACGCCGGCGATGCGGTGGAACCCCCAGCGCGCGAGCGCGTTCTCCAGGGTTCGCATCGCCCGGCCCCGCACGTTCAGGCTCTCCGGGTTTCCTTCATGCGTGCCGCCTTCCCCTTGAGTTCGCGGAGGAAGTAGAGCTTCGCGCGGCGGACCCGGGCCGACCGGAGGACGTCGACCTTCGCGATGATCGGCGAGTGCAGCGGGAAGATGCGCTCCACGCCCTGGCCGAACGAGACCTTGCGCACCGTGAACGAGGCGCGGGCGCCCCCGCGGTGCATCCCGATCACGATCCCCTCGAACACCTGGATGCGCTCCTTGTCGCCTTCGCGCACCTTCACGTGAACGCGGACCGTGTCTCCCGACTTCATCGTCGGACGCTCGGTCAGCTGTCCCTTCTCGACCAGTTCAATGACGCTCATGCCCGTCTCCTCCTGCTACGACTTCCCGTCGAATTTCTTCGAGCAGTGCGTGGTCCTCACGATCGAGGTCCGCCACCGCCAGTAACTCCGGCCGCATCCGCAGCGTCTGCCGCAGTGCGGCCTTGCGTCGCCAGCGACGCACCGCCGCGTGGTGCCCTGACAGCAGCACGTCAGGCACCGACCGTCCCCGGAACGACGCGGGCCGCGTGTAGTGCGGGTGATCCAGGAGCCCGTGGCTGAAGGAGTCCTCCGCCACCGACTGCTCGTCGCCCACCACGCCCGGCACCAGCCGGCTCACCGCGTCGATCACGATCAGCGCCGGCAGTTCGCCCCCGCTGACCACGAAATCCCCGATCGAGAGTTCGGAGGCGCCCAGTTCCTCGCGCACCCGCTCGTCGATCCCTTCA
>CANIAI010000353.1 GCA_947465275.1 Acidobacteriota bacterium
GAGCGAGCCGAGCGATCCCGGCCAGAGCGAGACGGTGTTGGTCGCGTTCGCGGTGATGGGGGGCAAGCCCATCCATACCAGCGTGGGGAACGCCACCAGAGAGCCGCCACCCGCCACCGAGTTGACCGCGCCGGCGACGAAGGCCGCCGCGAAGATGATGAGGTCGTGCAGCCACGTCACGGGCGGGCTCCGCGAGGCGTCGAAGCGGGTGTGAGACCCAGCCTCCGGGACGGGAACGGCAGAGCCGGCGCGCAAAGATTCAAATTTGTAGATCTGAACATTCGTTCATTTGATTATTTCATTTGTCTTGGTGTATGTACATCGTATAAACACCCGATGGGCTGAGTGCCTGCAAGTAAACGCTTTGGCACGGTTTTGGGACCTCGCGCGGCGCATATGTCCCAAGTGCCTGTCCGGGCGCGACAGGGTTCCATGACACACGGCTACAGGGTGAGTGCTCTTACGCCCGCGCGTGCATCGCGGCACACGTGCGTGGCACGTCCAAGGAGACAGCGCAGATGAACAGAAGGCTCATGGCCATCTTGTTCCTGGTGCTGGCGGCGTTCTCGACGAACGCGGCCTTCGCGCAGGAACGATTCGGCTCGTTGACGGGCACCGTCAACGACCAGCAGAACATGGCGATTCCCGGGGTCGCGGTCGTCCTGACCAACACCCAGACGGGGGAAGTCCGCAGTTTTGTCACTGATACCGAGGGTCGCTACCGCGCCCTCGACCTGCAGCCCGGCCGCTACAACGTGGCGTTCGAGCTTCAGGGCTTCTCCCGCGTCGAGCGCAAGGACATCAGCGTCCTGCTCGGGCGTGAGTTCACGGTTGACGCCCAGATGAGCGTCGGCGCCGTGACCGAGACCGTGCAGGTGACGGCGGAAGGCACCCCGCTCGTCGACACCCGCAGCACCACCATCGCGCACAACGTCTCGAGCGAGGAAATCGACCGCATCCCGAAGACCCGTTCCTTCCAGTCGATCGCCCTCACCGCTCCGTCGGTGAACTCGGGTGAAATCGAGGGCGGCTTCCAGGTCAACGGCGCCAGCGGCGCCGAGAACTCGTTCACGGTTGACGGCACGGTCACCAACTCGCTGGTCGACGGCCGGTCGCGCCAGAACACGGTGTTCGAGTACCTCCAGGAAGTACAGGTGAAGACGTCGGGCATCTCCGCGGAGTTTGGCGGCGCGCTCGGCGGCGTCATCAGCGCCGTCACGAAGAGCGGCGGCAATGTGTTCCGCGGCGAGGGTCACTACTACTTCTCGGGCAGCGCGCTGAACACGTCGCCGGTGAAGCGCCTGGTGCTCGACCCGACCACGGAAGCGACCGCCTACTTCGTGCAGGACAAGGAGCAGGCCTCGAACAACCATGAGTTCGGCGGCTCGCTGGGCGGCCCGATCGTCAAGGATCGCCTCTTCTTCTTCGCGTCGGTGTCGCCGCGCCGTGAGTTCACGAACCGCGACTACAACTTCGCGGGCGGACAGACGGGCGGCATCGAGCGCAGCACCTGGAACCAGCAGGTCTTCGGCAAGGTCACCTACGCGCAGAAGCGCTTCAACGTGAACTGGTCGACCCTCTGGACGCCGACGAAGACCACGGGCACGCTGGCCGCTTACAACGGCGCCACGCCGAACGCCCTGACGTCGACGCTGGCATCGCAGAACGCCAATATCAACCGCGGGATCGACCAGAACCAGATCAATACCAACGGTACGGTCGACATCACGCTCGACAACTCGAGCCTCCTGAGCTTCCGCTCCGGGTATTTCCTGGATCGGTACAGCGACACGGGCATCCCGAACACGACGTCGTTCACCTACCTGAACCCGTCGACCGCGTTCAACGCGCTGATCCCGGCGAACCTCGTCGGCGGCACCGGCTTCCAGAACACGCCGCGCGCCCAGATCAACGAGTTCGACACGACCAAGCGGATCACCGCCGACGTCAACTACAGCAAGACGTTCTCGGCCGGCGGCCTGCACACCCTCAAGGGCGGGTACGGCTTCCAGCACGTCGTGAACGACATCAACTCGTTCTACCCGGGCGGCTACGCCCAGGTGAACTGGGGCGGCTCGTTCGTGTTCGGCGGCGCGAACCGCGGCACCGGCACCTACGGCTACTACGAAGTCAACGACCGCCGGATCACCAACAAGGCGGGTGCCGACATCCACTCGCTCTTCGTGCAGGACAACTGGACGATCGGCAACAAGCTCACCGTGAACCTCGGCCTCCGGACCGAGGACGAGAAGGTGCCGACCTTCCGGCCGGAGTACCTCAAGACGGCCATCCACTTCACCATGAAGGACAAGCTGGCGCCCCGCCTGGGCGCGGCGTACGACGTCTATGGTGACGGCCGCCTGAAGGTGTTCGGCAGCTGGGGCATGTACTACGACTGGACGAAGTACAACCTGCCGCGCGGCTCGTTCGGTGCCGAGACCTGGTGCATCTACTACCGGAGCCTCGACACGCTCGACCTCGGCAGCATCAGCCTGGCGAACATGCCCGGCCGCGACCTGTGGACCACGCCCGGCAGCTGCCGCGACCGCCGCGTCCCGTCGTTTTCCAACTCCATCGACCCGGATCTGCGGCCGATGAAGCAGGCGAGCACGAGCGCCGGTGCGGACTATCAGCTCGGCCGCAACGCCGTGCTGACGATGCACTACATCCACAACGACCTGCTGGAGACGATCGAAGACCTCGGCCAGCTCGACGCGCAGGGGAACGAGATCTACGTGATCGGCAACCCCGGCAAGGGCGGCAACGTCGTGCAGCCGGTGTCGGGTGCGACCGGTCGCTTCCTGCAGCCGAAGCCGCTCCGCAAGTACGACGCGCTCGAGCTCGGGTACAACCGGCGCTTCGCCGGCAACTACTTCTTCAGCGCGAACTACACGCTGAGCCGGCTCTATGGCAACTACGCCGGCCTTGCGTCGTCGGACGAAATCACCACCCCGACGACCGGCGTGAGCGCCGCCGCGGCGCAGCAGCAGGCGGGCAACGTCTTCCGCTCGGGCGGCAACGTGAACCGCGCGTGGGACCTCGACGAGCTGCTCTTCGACTCGAAGGGCAACCTCGACGTGAAGGGCCGCCTCGCGACGGATCGCCCGCACGTGGTGAAGCTGTATGGGTCGTATGACTTCTCGTTCGGGACCCAGATCGGCGCGTTCGTCTACGCCGGCAGCGGCACGCCGATGACGACCTACGTCAACACGACCAACCAGATCCCGGTCATGGTCGAAGGGC
>CANIAI010000354.1 GCA_947465275.1 Acidobacteriota bacterium
CAACTCCCCCGGCCCTTTTCGTTTCTCCTGCTACGATCAGCGGCATGCAGCTCAGCGACCGCACCGTGCTGGTGAGCGGCGGCGCCTCCGGACTCGGAGCCGCCACCGTGGAGACGATCCTCGCCGCGGGCGGACGCGCGGCCGTCCTCGACCTGAACGTCGAGGCCGGCGAGGCGCTCGCGGCCCGCTTCCCGGGCACGGTTCGTTTCTACCGGACGGACGTCACCAGCGCCGCCGACGCCGAGGCGAGCATCTCGGGCGCGCTCGGGCACTTCGGGGCGCTGCACGGCGCGGTCTGCACGGCCGGCATCGCCGTCGCCGAGCGCGTGCTCCCCCGCGAAGGGGTACAGCCGCTTTCGCACTTCGAGCGGGTGATCGGCATCAACCTCGTGGGCACGTTCAACGTGGTCCGCCTTGCGGCGCAGGCGATGGCCGGCAACGAGCCGACGACCGGTGGGGAGCGGGGCGTGATCGTGATGACCGCGTCGGTTGCGGCATTCGACGGGCAGATCGGCCAGGCTGCCTACGCGGCATCGAAGAGCGGTATCGTCGGGATGACCCTGCCGCTCGCCCGCGAGCTGGCCCGGGTCGGCATCCGGGTCATGACCATCGCTCCGGGCACCTTCGACACGCCGCTGCTGGCCGGGTTGCCCGAGGCGGCACGACAGTCGCTGGGGCAGCAGGTCCCCTTCCCGCCCCGGCTTGGACATCCGCCGGAATACGCCGCCCTGGTCCGCCAGATCTTCGAGAACGAGATGCTGAACGGGACGACGATTCGTCTCGACGGCGCCATCCGCATGGCTCCCAAGTAGACGCGATGCTCACCGTCCTGACCGGCGCGCTTGCCGGACTCGTGCACGTCTTCACCGGTCCCGATCACCTCACCGCCGTCGCACCACTCGCGCTCGCCGACCGACGTCGTGGCTGGCTGGCCGGTTGGACGTGGGGCATCGGCCATGCGTCAGGCATCGTGGTCGTGGCCCTCATCGCGGTCGCCCTGCGCGACCTGCTGCCATCGGTCGACGTCATCTCGCGGACCAGCGAACGCGCGGTCGGGGTCGTCCTCATGGGCGTCGGTGCGTGGGCGTTCCGACGCAGCCTGCGTCTCGAGGTGGAGCCGCACGAGCACGGCGCCCTGGAACACGGGCACCTGCACGTCCGCTCCGGTCCGGCCTGGATGCGTCGGCTCGGTCACGCGCATGCCTCCTTCTACCTGGGCATCCTGCACGGCATTGCCGGGTCTTCCCACTTCTTCGGTGTCCTGCCGGCGCTGGCGCTGCCGTCACGCGCCCTGGCGGTCACGTACATCGGCGCGTTCGGTGTCGGCACCGTCGTCGCGATGACCGGATTCGCCGCCGTGATGGGACTGGCCGGCGACAGATTCGGTGCACGCGCCGTTTCCCATCGTGCGATGATGCGCGTCGCGGCCGGGCTTGCCCTGGGCGTCGGCGCCTTCTGGCTGCTGGGATGATGGGCAGTCCAGTCCGGCCCGGGCGAGCCGATTACGGTCTTTAGCATGAGACAGCACGATTCACGGGCTACGGCCATCGCCAAGAACCTGCTGGCGATGCTGGTCGGATTGACCCTCACCCTCGGCCTGCTGGAAGGCGCGGTACGCGTCATGGCCAGCACCCTCGGCGTGTCGCCCTACATGCAGTACGACGAGACGCTTGGCTGGACGGCCCTGCCGAACACCACGAAGCGCCACCGGAACGGGTCACCCGCCTTCGATGTCTCGTACGAGCTGAACGCATACGGCCACCGGGGACCCACGTACGCCCGCACCAAGCCGGCTGGTACCCGGCGCATCGTGCTGCTCGGCGACTCGGTGGGGTTCGGATGGGGCGTCGACGAGGGGCAGCACCTGGCGGCCCTGCTCGACACCGGACTCGACACCCCGACCGGCAAGACCGAGGTGATCAACCTCTCGCTCAGCGGCTACGGCACCGACCAGCAGTTGCTCCGGCTTCGCAGCGAGGGCCTGGCCTTTCAGCCGGACCTGGTGATCCTGCAGCTCACGCCGAACGACTTCGACGAGATCCAGTACGCCTTCTACAACCAGAAGCCGAAGCCCCATTTCGTCCTCGGGACGAACGGGTCGCTCGAGTTGCGAAACAGCCCGGTTCGCAGCGAGGGGCCGCAGGCGCTCGACTTCGCGGCGAACTCGATCCCGCTCCCCTTCCGAGAGTGGCTCGGCTGGCACAGCTACGCATACAACCTGCTGAACGAACAGTACTACCGCGTCAGCCGGAGCTACCGTCGGGGGGGCGTGCGTCCATACGATCGGTTCCGCCCCGAGAGCGTCGCGCTGTTCAATCGTCTCGTGCAGGAGATCAAGGTGACGCTCGACGAGCGGCACATCCCGCTGCTGGTCGTGCACGCGGCGAAGGAGATTTCCGATCGCCAGCCGCTCAGGAACCCGGGCATTCCGCTGCTCGACCTGTCAGGAACGTTCGCCGCCTGGGAACAGACACACGACGAACCGGCGATGTTCTCGGATGGGTTCCACTGGGCCCCGCGTGGCCATCACATCGTCGCGGACGCCGTGATGGAGGCGCTCCGAACGCGCGGGGACCTGCTGACGACGGTGCGGGTTCAGGAATCGGCGGCGCCGCCGACCGGGCGTCCCGCGTCCTAGCGACGGCGGGCGGGTGTCGGCTTCCGCACCGGTGCGGGGCGGAACTCGAGCGTCACATTGGAGATGACGGCAATGGGGCGACCCGGCGCCGTGAAGCTGTCGACCCCGTCAGGACGCACCACCGACAGCTTCTCGCCAAGGACGCTGACGACCTGCTCGTCCTGCGGAATCTCGACGCGGATCGTCTCGCGTCCGGTCGGTGCCACCGCCTTCACCAGGCCGTTCGGCACCGCACTCCCCGCGTCCGCCCCGATCCGCTCGATCAGGTCCGCCGCCGTCCTGAACTCGTTCTGCACCACGGCGCGCGAGAGCAGGGTGTTGTCGGCGGTCAGCAGCCCGATCGTCGCCGTGTAGCGCCGGTAGCCGGACCCAGCCCTGATCAGTTCCTCGGAATACAGGTGACGGTTGTGCAGCTCGAACGAGATCGTGACCGGCCCCGTGTGCGGCGGCAGCACGATGCGGATGCCGTCGGCCTGGTCCTGCCCCGAGAGGACGTCGCAATACGCGCGCTTCGTCTGCACCCCGACGCCGAGGGGTGACGGGCACTCGAAGGTCGCCTCGACGGTCTGGACGACCGGCGCCGCGGGCCTGGCG
>CANIAI010000355.1 GCA_947465275.1 Acidobacteriota bacterium
CTCGGCTGGCCCTGGAGGGCATCCGGCTGCACCCCGGTCGCACCACGCTGGCGGTGGTCGGCGTCGTGATCGGCATCGTGACGGTGGTGCTCGTCGCGTCGACGCTCGCGAACATCCGCAACCAGGTCGCGCTGCTCTTCCGCGACCTCGGCACCGAGAACGTCTTCGCGTTCCACCTCACGGGCGACCCGTACGTCACGCCGTCGGAGCAGGAAGCCAGACGGAAGCCGCTCGACGTCGCGTGGGCGAACGAGCTGGCGCGTCGCGGTCCGGCGATTCGCGAGGTGGCGGTGTCGATCATCGTGCCGACGGCACGCGAGGGCGACATCCTGACCGCGCGTGCGGGCGGCGCGGTGTCTGACGCGGTGCTCGTCGAGGCGGCGTCATCGAACTATTTCGACGTGGTCGGCGCCGAGTTCCGCGCCGGACGCCCCTTCACCGAACTCGAGAACCGGCGTGCGGCACCGGTGGCGATCGTCGGGGCGAGCCTCGCCCGCGCGTTGTATGGCCCTGAGTCGTCGCTGGGGAAGACGCTCGTGATGGGCGGCGACACCTACACCGTTGTCGGCGAGCTCGAGAAGCGCCGGGGCGGCTTCTTCGGTGAGAACCGGCAGGACACCGTGCTGACCATCCCCGAGCGGACGGCGCGGGTGCGGTTCGGCGTGCCCGAGCGCGTCATCCTTTACGCGCGCGCCAGGCCCGGCGAGCGCGACCGGGCGCGACAGGAGGTCGAGGCGATCCTGCGGCAGCTGCGCCGGCTGCCGGTCGACGCCGAGAACGACTTCACCCTCTCCACGGCCGAGCAGATCATCGCGACCTTCGACGCAGTGAGCCGGCAGATCGGCTTCGCGACGATCGGCCTCGCCGGTGTCAGCCTGCTCATCGGGGCCATCGGCATCGCCAACGTGATGTACATCAGCGTGACCGAGCGCACCCGCGAGATCGGCCTGCGGCTGGCGCTCGGCGCACCCAGGGGCGCCGTCCAACGCCAGTTCCTGATCGAGGCGGCCGTCCTGTCGGGCATCGGCGGGGTGATCGGGATCGCCACGGCGCTGGCCCTCGGGCTGGCGATCACGCTCGTGGTGACGTCGTTTTCGGCCCTGCCGCCGCTCTGGGCGATCGCCGCTGGACTCGGGATGTCGCTCCTCGTCGGCATCGCGGCCGGCTACCTGCCCGCACGCCGCGCGGCGGCGCTCGACCCGGTCGAGGCGCTCCGCTACGAGTAGCGAGGCCGGCCCGGATCGCCGCCGAACGGGGCTGGACTAGAGATCCCCAAGGTTCGACGGACGGATCAGCTTCCAGAGCCGCGGCACCGCCGACTCGCGCAGCTCCACGAGGTAGAGCTCCTCGTTCTGTTGCGCGATCCGCACCGCGTCGGCCACCGGTACGTCGAGCAGCACCCGCAGGATCATCTGGTTCGTGAGCGCGTGCCCCACGATCAGCACCTCACCCGTCGGGTGCTCGCGCCGGATGCGCGCGAGCGCCATCCGCACGCGGGCCTCCAGCTGGGCGGTCGTCTCGCCGCCGTCCATGTCGTCGTCGGGGTTGGCGGACCGGCGCCTGAACTCGGCGTCGGTCGCGGGCAGCCCCTGGAACTTCCCCTGGTGCCGTTCCTTCAGCTCGTCCAGGGCGACGGCCGTCGTGGTCGGCACCGCGATGCGGGCCGTCTCGCGGTTCCGGGTGAGCGTGCTCGTGTAGACCGCGTCGAGGCGGGCGCCGCGGAGTGCGTCGCCGAGCCGTGCCGCCTGCTCCCTCCCGCGCGCGGTCAGCGGGATGTCGAGCTGCCCCTGCACCCGGTTCTCCGCGTTGTATGCTGATTCGCCGTGGCGCGCGACGTAGAGTCGCAGCGTGCCGGTGAGGGTGGCGTCGGTCGCGGCGACGGGGGCGGAGTCCTGGGCGCCGGCAGTGGCGACCAGCGCCAGCGCGACCAGCACGAGTGCCACGACGCGGGTCCGAATCGGTGCGGGCGAGCGGGACATGCAGCCTCCTGCCGGGTGAGCCGGTCAGGACATTCTATGAGGAGACTTCCGTGAGACACCTGTTCACCGGCGTCTGCCTGACGGCCCTGCTGCTGTGTGCCGGCGTCAGCTCGACGCGCGTCGCCGCGCAGGCGGCCCCGACGGCAGCGGCCCCGACGACGGCGGCGCGGACGGTCTGGAACGGCGCCTATTCCGCGGAGCAGGCCGCGCGCGGCCGGGACGCCTACGCCCAGCACTGCCAGCGCTGCCACGTGTTCGACGAGGCGGGCCGTCCGACCCGCTTCATCGGCGATCGCTTCTGGCGCCGCTTCGGCGACGACACGCTCGACGGCCTCTTCCTGCCCATCCGCACGAACATGCCGAACAACCAGCCCGGCACGCTCGCGGTGCCGACGTACCTCGACATCGTCGCGTTCCTGCTGCAGCAGAACGACATGCCGACGGGCGCCGCGGAGCTGACGGAGCAGGACCTCCCGTCCATCCAGCTCGTGAGCCGGGACGGGCCCGCGCCGATCGCCGCCGACTCCCTCGTCGCGATCAGCGGCTGCCTCGTGCAGGAGGGCGCCGAGTGGCGCGTCACGAACGCCTCGGCCCCGATCCGCCTCCGCGCGGCTGGCGCGCCGGTGGATCAGGCGCGCCTCGGTGCCGCCGGCAAGACGTTCGCGCTGAAGTACCTGCTGGTGCCGCCCACGCGGATGAAGGGTCAGTGGGTGACGGTGCGCGGCCTGATGATGTCGACGGGCGACGCGGTCAACGTGTCGCTGATCAACGCCGTGCAGCCCGCCTGCCCGAACTGAGCGCGCGTCAGTCCAGCGGTCGCCGGCAGACGACCGAGGCGATCGCGCGGCCGTCCACGACGCCTTCACGGGCATCAAGGATGTCGAAGGCGCGGGTGCGCTCGCGGAGCTCGCCCGGTTCGAGCAGGAATGCCGGATTGGTGGGGCGTCCGAGTCGGGCCTGCGCGGCCGTGAAGGTCTCGTAGATCAGGAGTCCGCCCGGGCGCACGCTCGCGAGCAGGTGCGGGAACAGCGGCCGGTGCAGGTAGTTGAAGACGACCACGAGGTCGTGCGCGCCCGGCGTGAGCGCCGGCACGGACCCAGCTCCTTCATCCGCTGCCGCGCCCGTCGTGTCGCCTTCGAGATCGACGCAGCGTGTGCGGATGTCGAGGCCGAGCAGCGTGGCCTCGCGCGCCACTACGGCGAGCGCCGCCGCGTCGCGATCGACCGCCTCGACGCGCAGCCCGAGCCC
>CANIAI010000356.1 GCA_947465275.1 Acidobacteriota bacterium
AACCCGGGCATGTGGGGCCTGGCCCCCATGCTCCGCGCCATCGGCGGCAATGAGCCGTTCGTCCCGTTCCTGATCGGCAGCTGCGTCGTCCTCTACGTGGCGTCGATCCTGGTCTCGCTCGGAGCCGATGGCGGGGTGTTCGGCGGCGGCAGCCTCTTCTCGTTCCTGGGGCCGTCACAGCGCGCGCTGACCATGTTCGGGCAGGCCGGCGGGGTGCCGGTGCTCGTGCAGGGCCGCTGGTGGACGCTGCTGAGCGCCTCGTTCCTGCACGCGGGGCTGCTGCACATCCTGTTCAACATGATGGCGCTGCGGCAGCTCGGGCCGGCCGTGGCCGACATGTACGGCCAGGCGCGGATGATCATCATCTACGTGCTGGCAGGCGTCTGCGGCTTCGCGCTCAGCTCGCTCGGCTGGTACCTGCCGTCGCTGCCGATCCTGCACCCGAGCTACTTCACGGTGGGCGCGTCGGCGTCGATCTCGGGGCTGATCGGCGCCATTCTCTACTACGGGCGCCGCAGCGGCAGCCGCATGGCCTTCGAATACGCGAAGAGCACGGGCCTGATGCTGGCGGTCTACGGCTTCTTCCTGCCGGGCATCGACAACTTCGCGCACCTCGGCGGATTCATCGGCGGGTACGTGGTGGGACGGCTCCTGGATCCGCTGAAGCCCGAGCGGGGCGACCACATGACGATCGCGCTCGCCCTGCTCGGCCTGTCGTTCGCGGCGGTCGCCGCCTCGATCGTCACGGTCGTCTTCTAGATCCCGACCAGCTCCTGACGAGGCTTACGCCTCGACCGCGTGCCAATCGGTCGCCGCGATCACCCCGACCTCGCTCACCGCCTGCCCGTAGAAGGCACGCGCCTCGGGGTCGCCCGCGAACCCCATCACCGCCGGGCCCAGCCCCGCCACGGCCGCCTGCACCATGTCGAGCGCGCCGTGCACCGGGAACGGAATCTTCCGCCAGATGCCGCCCGGATAGTCGGTGAAGATCGACATCCCGAGCACCATCCCGCCGTTGAGGAACGCGAGCGTCGCCGCCGCCCTGGAGGCCGGCGTGCGCTGTCCCATGAAGCGCGCGCCCATCAGGAAGAACGTCGCGGCGACGCCGTAGTCGAGCATCGCGTGCTCGCGCGGCCCGATCATCTTCTGCACCCCGGGAATCGTGAGCTGATCCACTGCTGCCATGCCTGCTCCTCCCCCGCCGGATGTCGCAAGAGGAGGGCCAGCCTGCTAGCATGCTCACGTGCCAATCGACCCCGTCCGGGGCGGGTATCCGATGGCGACCTCCTGATGCCCTTATGAGCAGCTTCGTTCGAACCATCCTGGCCGTGATTGCCGGCGTGCTGCTGGCCTATGGCCTGCCCTGGACGCTGGAACGCATCCTCGTCGAGAGCTATGCCGGCGGACGCCCGATGGGCGCGGCCGCCTACTTCGACGTCCGCAACACACCGCTCATCATGTTCGGCCGTGTCCTCATGGCCTTCATGCTGAGCGTGCTGTCGGGACACATCGCGGCCCGCATCGCGAAGTACGACGCCGAGCGCACGGTGGCCATCGCGGCGGCGGCCATCTCGATGGTGCTCATCTGGGACTACACCGGCGGCGAGTTCGCGTGGGGCACGCCGATCTGGATGCGCATCGCGATCGTGCTGCTGACCGGTCCGTCGATGGTGCTGGGCGCCATCGCCCGCGCCCGCGCCGCCGAGGTACAGGCGCAGGAGGCGGCCGCGCAGGCCGCCGCGCAGGGACGGCCGCCGTCGTCACAGGGGACCAGACCATGAAGCTCGCATACCAGGGGGAACCGGGCGCGTACAGCGAGGCCGCCGCATTGGTCTACGGCGGACCGGGGGTCGAGACGCTCCCCTGCAAGGCGTTCGACGATGTGTTCGAGGCGGTCGTGCAGGGACGCGCCACCCACGGTGTGGTGCCGCTCGAGAACTCGGTCGGCGGGACGATCCACCGCAACTATGACCTGCTGCTCGACCACGACCTCCCGATCACCGGCGAGGTCGAGCTCGACGTGGCGCACTGCCTGCAGGCGCTGCCGGGCACCGCAATCGCCGACGTGAAGGTGGTCTACTCGCACCCGCAGGCGATCGCGCAGTGCGAGAAGTACCTGCGGAGCCTCGGCGTGCAGATGGAAGCGGTGTACGACACCGCGGGCGGCGCCAAGCTGATCGCCGAGCAGCAGTTGAAGGGGGCGGCCGCCCTCGCGTCCCGGCGCGCGGCGACCGTGTTCGGCCTCGAGGTGCTGCAGGACGCGGTGCAGGACTACGCCTTCAACGTGACCCGCTTCGCGATCATCGGCGGCGAGACGTCGGCCGACGCGAACAAGACGACGGTCGTCTTCACGCTGCCGAGCACCCCGGGCGCGCTCTTCAAGGCGCTGAGCGTGTTCGCGCTGCGCGACATCAACCTGACGAAGCTCGAGAGCCGCCCGCTGCGCGGCAAGCCGTGGGAGTACCTGTTCTACGTCGAGGTCGACGCGCGCCGCGACGACCCGGCCTGCGAGCGGGCGCTGGCGCACCTGGCCGAATACGCCAAGTGGATGCGCGTGCTCGGCACCTACAAGGGGTTCGTCCGACCGGCTGCCTGAGCGTGCCCGTTCACGCCGTCGAGCAGCTCGACGACCCCCGCCTCGCCGACTACCGGAACGTCCCCGACGCCGAACTGCTCGTGGGCCGCGGCCTGTTCGTGGCGGAGGGCCGGCTCGTCGTCGAGCGGTTGCTCGAGAGTCCCGGCTACGTCATCCGGTCGCTGCTGCTCACGCCCACCGCGCGCGCCGCCCTTGCGGACGTCCTCGAACCCGCCCTCGCCCGCCGGCCCGATCTGATCGTCTACGAAGTGTCGCAGGCGACGATGAACGGGATTACCGGCTTCAACCTGCACCGGGGATGCCTCGCCCTCGCAGAGCGCCCCACGCCGACATCGCCCGATGCGCTCGCCGCCCGTGCGCACCGGATCGTCGCACTCGAACGGGTGGCCAACGCCGACAACGTCGGCAGCATCGCGCGGAGCGGCACCGCGCTCGGCGCGGACGGCCTGCTGCTCGATGCGACGAGCACCGATCCCTTCTACCGCAAGTCGCTCCGGACCTCGATGGGGGCGGTGCTGCAACTGCCGTTCGCCCGGGACGCGGGGGACTGGCCCGCCAGGCTCGACCGGCTCGCCGCGGCCGGGTTCGTCCTCGTGGGGCTGACGCCCGACCCCGCGGCCCGTCCGCTCG
>CANIAI010000357.1 GCA_947465275.1 Acidobacteriota bacterium
GCACGGGGTGCGCCCCCACCTGCCAGGTCACGGGCGCATCACGGACACCGCCCAGCGCCTCGCCGGGCGGCGCGGGAGCAATCGCGAGCGCCGAGGCCCATGGACGCGGCTCCGCCTCACGGAAGGCGGCGAGCATCCGCTCGGTGGCCTTCCCCACCGCGAGCACGTGCAGCTCGGACGCCGCGGCGAGGCGCGCCGACACGTCCCGACGCGCCACCGCGCGCGCGACGTAGGGCGCCGGATCGGCCGCGCGACGCGCCACCTCGAGCAGCGCGTGCATCTCAGCCCGTGGCGTCAGTGAATCTGGCTCGGGTCAGACCACCCGGTGAGGCGGGTGATCGCGTCGAACTTCCGCAGGAGCTGCCCCACCACTTCGTCGGCGTCGGCCTGCGAGCAGAGCACGTCGAGTTCGGCCAGCACCTTCGAGAGCGCACGCTCGGCGTCGGTGATCGCGCGCTCCGAATAGAGCTCGCGGTGCAGTTCGAGACACCGCTGGCACTTCAGGAACTCTTCGCGGTAGAAGTTGGACAGGGATCGGAAGACAGGATCGCCCTCGGGAAGGGCATCGGTCAGGAAGCGCGAGAGACGAGAGCGGGACGCTCGCATCATGCGGTTGCAAATCAGTCTAGCGATCGCCCGAAGCGCCTGTCAACGGGCGTGACGCGAGGCCACCCATCCCCCCAGCGCGCCGAGCAGCATGCCGCTCCCGACAAGCCCGACCGTGAGCCACGGTCCCAGGAAGACGGGCCGTTCGCCATCGAGGAACGCCGTCAGCCCGGGGCCCCAGGCGCCGAGCGCGGCGCGGTAGCCCACCCACAGCAGCAGCAGCCCCGCGACGGCGCCGACGCCGCCCTGCAGCAGCCCCTCGGCCATGAAAGGTCCGCGCACGTAGGCGGCCGGCGAGCCGACAAGGCGCATGATGTCGATCTCGCCGCGACGCGCCTCGAGGCCGAGCCGGACGATGCTGGCGGCGGTGGCGGCGGCGGCGAGCGCGAGGACGAGCGCGATCGCCCCGCCGATGATGCGCACCGCGCGAAGGCCGTCGTCGAGCGAGGCGAGCCACTCGCGGTCGTACCGCACGTCATCGACGCCGGCCATCGTCGCCACACGCGTCGTCAGCGGCGTGACGTCGACGCCGGGGCGCACCTGCACCTCGATCGACGACGGGAACGGCGTGGTCTCGAGCGCGTCGGCCGGCGCGGCCAGGAGGCCGAACTCGCGGCGGAATCGCGCGGCCGCCTCCTCACGCGGGACGAAGCCGCGGCGCACGGCCATCCCGCTGCCATCGATGGCAGCCTCGATCGCGCCGCGCTGGTCGGACGTGGCGTCGTCGCGCAGGAAGACCGAGAACTCCGATGCGGCCGTCCAGCGGGCGATCAGCCGCTCGACGTTCCCCGTCAGCACCAGCACGACGCCGAGCGCGAGCGTGGCCGCGGCGATCGCCACGATGGCGAGCAGCCCGCCGCTCCCGCTCCGGCGCAGGCCCCGCCATCCCTGGCGGAACGCGTACTCGAGTGCCCTCATGCGTTACCCACCCTCGACCACGCGCCCCTGGTCGAGCGTGATCGTACGGCGCCCCACCAGCCGAATCAGTTCGCGATCGTGCGTGGCCACGAGCACCGTGGTGCCGCCGGCGTTGATTTCGCGGAACAGGTTCATGATCTCGAGCGAGAGGTCGGGATCGAGGTTCCCGGTCGGCTCGTCGGCGAGGATGAGGGAGGGGTCGTTGACCAGCGCCCGCGCGATCGCCACCCGCTGTTGTTCGCCGCCCGACAGCTCACCGGGGCGCGCCTCGGCGCGATGCTGCAGGCCGACCCACTTCAGCACCTGGTGCGCGCGCCGCCGCTGGTGCACGTCGGGCATGCCGAGGACCTCGGGCACGAAGGTGACGTTCTCGAAGACCGTGCGGGTCTGAATCAGCTTGAAGTCCTGGAACACGAAGCCGACGCCGCGCCGGTATTCCTGGACCTCCGCGGGCGAGAGGCGGGCGAGGTCGTGCCCGTTCACGCGCAGGTCGCCCTCGGACGCGCGCTCCTGCACGAGCAGCAGCCGCAGCAGCGTCGACTTGCCGGCGCCACTCGGCCCGGTGAGGAAGACGAACTCGCCCTTCTCGACCGTGAGCGACAGGTCGCGCAGCGCGTACACGCCGCGAGCGTAAGCCTTCGAGAGATGGTGGATCTCGATCACGCGGCAGCGGCCTCTGTGTGGGTGAGCGCGGCCAGTATAGCAGCGGCGACCGGCCCGGCGGCCGCCCCGCTGCACCCTGTCTGCTAGCCGGCCGCCTCGAGTTCGCGGCGCAGCAACTGGTTCGCGATCCTGGGGTTCGCCTTGCCGCCGCTCCCCTTCATGACCTGCCCCACGAGGAACCCGAAGGTCTGCGTCTTGCCCGCGCGGTAGCCGGCCACCGCGTCCGGGTTCGCCGCAAGGACGTCGCGGACGATCCCGAGGAGCGCGTCCTCGTCGGAGTTCTGCGCCAGCCCGTCGCGCGCGACGATCGCCTGGGCCCCGAGCCCCGACTCGAGCATCGTCGCGAACACGTCCTTCGCGACCGAGTGGCTGATGGTACCCGTGTCGACGATCGCCACCAGTGCGGCAAGGTCGGCGGCCGGCATCGGAATCGCGTCGGTGTCGAGCCCGCGTTCCTTCAGCGTGCGCAGCAGCTCGCCCATGATCCAGTTGCTCGCCGCCTTCGCGTTGCCGCTGGCGGCGGTCACCGCCTCGAAGTAGTCGGCGAGCGACGCCGACTGCGTGAGCACGCCCGCGTCGTAGTCGGGGATGCCGTAGCTGCTGACGAACCGGCGGCGCCGGGCCTCGGGCAGCTCGGGCAGCGTGGCGCGCACCCGCGCGATGCGCGCCTCGTCGACCACCAGCGGCGGCAGGTCGGGTTCCGGGAAGTAGCGGTAGTCGTGCGCCTCTTCCTTGCTGCGCATCGACGCGGTGCGTCCGGTCGTGGAATCGAAGAGCCGCGTCTCCTGCACGACACGTCCGCCGCCGTCGAGCACGTCGGACTGCCGCTCGATTTCGTATGCGATGGCCTGCTCGACGTAGCGGAACGAGTTCAGGTTCTTCACTTCCGCGCGGGTACCGAACCGCTCGGTGCCGACGGGGCGGATGGAGACGTTGGCGTCGCAGCGCAGGCTCCCCTCCTCCATGTTGCCGTCGTTCACGCCCACCCAGACGAGGATGTCGCGCAGC
>CANIAI010000358.1 GCA_947465275.1 Acidobacteriota bacterium
CCCGGTGGAACGACTGCGCGACAGCGCTGCCCGTGTCGCCCGAGGTGGCGACGAGGATGGTCAGCGGCGTGCCGTCGGTGAAGTGGTGCAGCAGGCGCGCCTGCACGCGCGCGCCGACGTCCTTGAACGCCAGCGTTGGCCCGTGGAAGAGCTCGAGGGCCCAGATGCGATCGGTGACCTGGACGAGCGGAACCGGGAAGTCGAGCGCATCGGCGACGAGCGGCCGCAGCGCCTCGCGCGTGATCTCGCCCTTCAGGAGGTGCTCGCCGACGACCGTCGCGATATCGACGAGGCTCGCGTCGCGCAGCGCCTCGAGGTCGGTTCGCGGCAGCGGGTCGAACCGCTCGGGGAAGTAGAGCCCGCCATCCGGCGCCGTCCCGGCGAAGAGTGCGTCGACGAAGGAAACGGGTGGCGACGAGCCCCGGGTGCTGATCCAGTTCATGAGTGAGCCACGATCATAACAACGTCCGGCCGATTCGGGCCTGACGCCTAGGCCTGCATCGTCTCGGGGTGAATCGACGTGGGGCGGCCCCGGTCGTCCACGGCCACCAGCACGACCTCGGCCTCGGTCACCTTGACGTGCTCGCCGCGCCCCGCGCCCGGCTGGCCGTTGCCCCAGCGCTCGGCCTCGACCAGCACGCGCACCGTGACCGACGTCCGGCCGACGCGCACCGTCTCGGTGTAGAAGCTCACGATGTCGCCGACGAACACCGGCTCGTGGAACTCGACCTCGCGCATCGCCTTCGTGACAAACCGCCGAGGCGCCACGCGCCGGGCCTCGACGGCCGACGCCAGGTCGATGTTCGAGAGGATCACGCCGCCGAAGATCGTCCCGTAGGCGTTGGTGTCCTTCGGGAGCAGCAGCACCTTGATGGCGGGGACCTGGTCGCGCATGCGGCCTTTATTGTTCGCGATCGTCGGCGCCGGCTCAACGCCAAAGCGCGCGCGGTCGCCTCGACTGCACGGATCTCGTTGACATTTCCGGGCCAACCCCTAATCTGTACTCTCACCTGCAGGCACTGACCCACTGATGACCAACGCCACCGTCACCAACGGCCGCTCTGCGGCGGCCCCCGCCGGCACCTCCTCGACCACCTCGTGGAGCGTGCACGACGCCAGCGAGCTCTACGAAGTGCCCCGCTGGGGCAACGGCTACTTCTCGGTGAACGAGTCGGGCCACGTGGCGGTACACCCCACGAAGGAACCGACGCGGAGCATCGACCTGAAGGAACTGGTCGATCGGCTGCAGCTCCGCGGTATCAGCCTGCCGGTGCTCGTCCGTTTCCCCGACATCCTGAAGCACCGCCTCGGCGACATCCACGCGGCCTTCCAGGCGGCCATCTCGCAGCACCAGTACCAGGGCAGCTACTGCTGCGTCTACCCGATCAAGGTCAACCAGCAGCGGCAGGTCGTCGAAGAGGTGCTGAACTTCGGGCGCCCGTACCGCTTCGGCATCGAGGCGGGCTCCAAGCCCGAGCTGCTGGCCGTCGTGGCGATGGCCGACAACGACACGCCGATCATCTGCAACGGCTTCAAGGACGCCGAGTTCATCGAGACCGCGATGCTCGCCCACAAGATGGGGCGCACGATCATCCCGGTCGTCGAGAAGTACACCGAGCTCAACCTGATTCTCGAGGCGGCCGAGAAGTTCAACGTGCGGCCGAACATCGGCATGCGGGTGAAGCTCGCGTCGCGCGGCAGCGGACGCTGGCAGTCGTCCGGCGGCTTCCGCTCGAAGTTCGGGCTGACCGTCACCGAGATCATGCGCGGGCTGGCCGAGCTGAAGCGGCGCGACATGGCCGACTGCCTCAAGCTGCTCCACTTCCACCTCGGCAGCCAGATCACGAACATCCGCATCGTGAAGGGGGCGCTGAACGAGGGCGCCCGCATCTTCACCGAACTCTCGAAGATGGGCGCGGGGCTGCAGTACCTCGATGTCGGCGGCGGCCTGGGGGTCGACTACGACGGGTCGCAGACGAACTTCGAGTCGAGCATGAACTACACGCTCGAGGAGTACGCGAACGACGTCGTCTACCACATCCAGTCGGTGTGCGACGAAGCGGGCGTGCCGCACCCGACCATCATCTCCGAGAGCGGACGCGCGGTCGTCGCCTACCACAGCGTGCTCGTCTTCAACGTGCTCGGCGTGTCGGGCTTCGGTGACGAGCAGGTGCCGATCACGGCCAATCCCGACTGGGAGCAGCCGCTCATCGACCTGGTCGAGACGTACAACACGGTGACGGCCCGGAACGCGCTCGAGGCGTACCACGACGCGCAGCAGGCGCTCGACATGGCGCTCAGCCTGTTCAACGGCGGCTACCTGCCGCTCGACCAGCGCAGCCTGGCCGAGAACCTCTTCTGGGCGATCTCCACCAAGCTGCAGAAGGTGGTGCAGGGCATGGACGAGGTGCCCGAGGAACTGCAGAACCTCGACGAGCAGCTCTCCGACACCTACTTCTGCAACTTCTCGCTGTTCCAGTCGATTCCCGACAGCTGGGCGATCAAGCAGCTGTTCCCGGTGATGCCGATCCACCGGCTGAACGAGAAACCGCTGAACCACGGGGTGCTCGGCGACATCACCTGTGACTCGGACGGCAAGCTCGATCGGTTCGTCGACCGCCGCGACGTCAAGCGCACGCTGCCGCTGCACGGGATGAACGGCGGGCCGTACTACCTGGCGGTGTTCCTGATCGGCGCCTACCAGGAGATTCTCGGCGACCTGCACAACCTGCTCGGCGACACGCACGCGGTGCACGTCAGCCTCGACGAGAACGGTGCGGCGCGCCTCGACGCGCTCATCAAGGGCGACACGGTGCGCGAGGTGCTCGACTACGTGGAGTTCGACGCGGAATCGCTACTGCAGAAGCTGCGCACGGACGTCGAGACGGCCGTGCACGCGGGGCGGATGGATTACGAGGGGGCCGGCCAGCTGCTGCGGTTCTACGAAGACGGCCTGCACGGCTACACGTACCTGGAAAGCTAGCCCGCCGCGTCAGATCTCGACCGGACGGCTCAGTTCGGTCTGCCAGTCGCCCGGGTCGGCGCTCGTGTCCGGCCCGGCGAGATACCGCTCCCAGAAATCGACGTGCGTCGCGTGGTTCGCGGCGGCGATCGCGTGCTCGAACGTGCGCCAGGCGGTGGCCAGTCCCTCGTACGGACCGCGATAGACGCTGCGCACGACGTCCTGCGCCTCG
>CANIAI010000359.1 GCA_947465275.1 Acidobacteriota bacterium
ACATGGCGACGATCATCCGCGACCGCTTCCAGTCGATGGTGGACAAGCGGATGACGCTGGAGCAGGTGAAGGCCGCGAAGCCGCTCCTCGACTACGACGGCGTCTACGGGGCGACGACCGGCCCGTGGACGACCGACCAGTTCATCGAGGCGGTCTACCGTGACCTGTCGAAACCAACCCAGGCCCCCCGGCCCGCCGCGCGCTGACCATCAGGAGCATCCGATGAAACCCACCGTCCCCGCCTTCCTGAGACTCGCAGCCCTCGTCGCGGCCCTGACCCTCATCGCGCTGCCACGCGCCGCGTCCGCGCAGGTCGACATCGCCGGCGAATGGGGCGCCCTCAATGGCGTCAGCGAAGACCAGCCGCACCGGGTGCCCGGCGCCGACCTCGGCGACTACACGGGTCTGCCCATCAACGACGCCGCGCGGCTCAAGGCGCGCAGCTGGGACGCCTCGGTGCTCTCACAGCCCGAGCGGCAGGCGCAGCCACACCCCGCGATGTACTCGTACCGCGGCGGGGGCGGTCCGAACCTGCGCATCGAGAAGGTCGTCGACCCCGCCACCGGCGCGCTCATCGCCTTCACGTTCACCGGCTACTTCGGCCGCGCTGACCGCACGGTCTGGATGGACGGCCGTCCGCACCCCTCCGATTACGCGGAGCACACGTGGGAAGGCTTTTCGACCGGCGAGTGGGTGGGCAGCGCGTTGAAGGTGACGACCACCCACATGAAGCAGGGGGTCATCCAGCGGAACGGCGTTCCGGCGAGCGCCTACTGCACGATGGTCGAGTACTGGACCCGCCACGGCAATCATCTCGGCAACTTCACCTGGATCGACGACCCGATCTTCCTCGAGGAGCCGATGGTGCGGACCACCGACTGGATCTGGGCGCCGCAGCAGCACGTCGGCGTGCCGCAGCCCTTCGACACGGTGGATGAGCTCGGCGATCGTCCGCTCGGCTGGGTGCCCAGCTATCCCATCGGGACCATGCACGACGGCTTCGCGAAGCAGTTCAACCTCCCGTTCGAAGCGACGCAGGGCGGCAGCGCCACGTTGTACCCCGAGTACCAGAAGCGGATCCGGGCGCTGCAGCAGCAACAGGCCCCGCCGGCGGCGCCCGCCGGGGGCGCGAGGCGATAGGCACGGGGTCCACATCCCGTACACTAGGGGCCCGGATGCCCCCGTCTCCCGTCGCGGTGGAACGCCCCGCGGTAGCCGCCCCGTCGCGCATCGCCTTTCTCGACATCGCCCGCGTCGTCGCCACGCTGACGATGCTCATGGGGCACACCATCGATGCCCTGCTCGGTCCGCTGTACCGCACCGGGCCGGCGTTCGCCGTCTGGACGTTCTTTCGGGCGCTGACCCCGTCGACGTTCCTGTTCGTGTCGGGATTCGTGCTCGGCGTCGTCACGCTGCGCGAGCTGCCCGTTGATGGGCTGACGCCGGCGGCGACGAAGCGCCTGCGCCGGTTCGCCTTCTACCTCGCGCTCGGCTACGTCCTGCACCTGCCGGTCGACACGCTGCGGCAGCTCGTGACGCTCCCGGCTGAGCGCTGGCGCCCGTTCTTCGCCGTCGACGTGCTGCAGTGCGTGGCGGTGACACTCGCCGTGCTGCAGCTGGTGGTGCTGGTGGGACGCACCCGCGTCCGCATCGGCTGGATGGCCGCGACAGTCGCGGCCGCTGTCGGGCTCGCCACGCCGTGGGTCTGGACGACGACCGACGCGCTCGCCGTGCCGACGTGGCTGCGGGGCTACCTCTCGCCGGCGGCCGGCGCCCTGTTCCCGCTGTTCCCGTGGATCGGCCTGCCCGCCGCGGGGCTCGCCTTCGCGATGTGGTACGCAGGCGACCCGGCCGCGCACCCTGGCCGGCGCGCACTCGCGACCTTCGCGCCGGTCGGCGCTGCCTGCCTCGCCGCTGCGGGGCTGATGCGGTGGCTCGTCTGGGAGCCTGTCGGCACCGGCGTCGGCCCCTCGCGCCCGAGCCAGTTCGTCCTGCAGATCGGGATCGTCTGCCTGCTGCTCACGGCACTCGCCTGGCTCGTCGGCGAGGGACGCCGGCGGTCACCGCTCCTGGAACGCTTCGGGCAGGAGTCGCTCACCGTGTACGTGGTGCATATCAGCATCGTGTACGGCTCGCCCTGGTCACACGGGCTCCGCTGGCTGCTCGGCGTCGATCTCGCTCCACCGGCCATCGGCGCCGTGGTACTCACGCTCTGGTCGGCGATGCTGCTGCTCGCCCTGGTCTGGAGCCGGTGCAAGCAGGAGTTCCCGCGCGAGGCGCGCGAGGTGCGCCTGGCGACGTTCGGCACGCTGGCGGCCCTGCTGATCTTCTAGGCGGCTGGCGTTCCAAGCGGAATGTCACACTGTTTCGCGGGGACGGTAGCGCAAGGGCCCAAAACAGTCGATACTCTCCCCGACCCCATGTTCGTGCTTCCCGGTGACGCCACCCCAGAGCATCTCCGCCTGCTCCAGGAGGAGATCACCAACTTCCAGGACATCGCCCGGCACCTGATTCCGACCGCCGGCGAACGCCCCCGGCTGCACGGCATCGACGTGCACGGCCGCGTCCTGTCGCTCACGGGGGACGTCGGCGGCGACCACCTGATCTACGTCGATTTCAAGCAGCGCTTCGATCTCGACGCCCGCATCCGGCAGGCGACCGAGCGGGGGCGGCACGACGTCGTCGCCAACCTGCAGCGGTCGCAGCGGGCCGCCGGCATCGTACTGGTCGACGTGGCCGGTCACCGAGTGACCGATGCGCTGCTCGCGGCGATGTTCCACCAGGCCTTCCTGCTCGGCGCGATCTACGAGCTCGACACGGTGGGCACGATCACGCAGCGCCTGTTCGAGAACCTCAACACGCGGTTCTACCAGTCGTCCGCGGCGCACAAGTTCATCTCGCTGCTGTATGGGGAGATCTCGGAGGACGCCCGCTTCCGCTTCGTGTCGGCCGCGAATCCCTTCCCCGCGGTCTTCTCACGGGAGCATGGCCGCTTCATGGAAGTCAGCCCCGAGCTGCGCGTGTCGTTCCCACCGCTCGGCATGCTGCCGTCGATTCACGCCATCGATCGCCGCAAGGTCGACGCGAGCGTCTTCGGCTTCAAGGAGCGCTACGAGGTGAACGAGTGGTGGCTGATGGGGAGCGGCGACATCCTGCTGCTCCACACCGACGGCCTCTCC
>CANIAI010000360.1 GCA_947465275.1 Acidobacteriota bacterium
ATTTTTCTCAAGCTACGGATGTGAAAAAGGCCAAGCCCCGGATGGCTGTCGCCTCGGGCGCTTGGACCTTGAACGATTATACCGTTGGAACGCGCGGAATCCAGCCCCCGGCGGGGGGGCCCGACCGAACTAGCCCAGCGCGACGCCGGCGGTCGCGGCGACCGGCGCGTCGTGGCTGGCAGGCGTGACGATGTTGTAGAGGGTGTCGCGCTCGTAGGGCTCGCGGCCGGCGGCCCGCACCAGCGCGCGGAGCTGGCTGGTGCTCATCCCGTCGGGCACCACCGACCCGGCCATGTGGTAGATCTTCTCTTCCTGGACGGTCCCGTCCAGGTCGTCCACGCCAAACCAGAGCGCCTGCTGGGCCACCTCGACCCCGGTGGCGACCCAGAACCCCTTGATGTGGTCGATGTTGTCGAGCATGAGGCGCGCAACCGCGTGCACCCGGAGCGTCTCGGCCGCGGTGGGGGCGGGAAGCTTCCGCATGGCGTTGTTGTCGGGGTGGAACGCCAGCGGGATGAACGCCTGGAAGCCGCCGGTGTCGTCCTGCAGCGCGCGGGCGCGGAGCATGTGGTCGACCCGCTCCTCCACCGTCTCGATGTGCCCGTAAAGCATCGTGACGTTGGTGCGCAGCCCCATCCGGTGGGCCAGGCGGTGGATGGCCAGGTACCGGTTCGCACCGCACTTGTCGGCGCAGATCTTCCGGCGCACCCGGTCGGCGAAGATCTCGGCGCCGCCGCCCGGCATCGAGTTCAGGCCGGCGTCGACCAGCTCACGCAGCACCTGCTCGTCGGTCATCCCGTAGAGGTCGGCGAAGTAGGCGATCTCGACGGCGGTGAAGCACTTCAGGTGAATGCCGGGACGGATGCGCTTGAACCCCTGCAGCAGCTCGGTGTAGTAGCTGAACGGCAGGTGCGGGTTCAGGCCGTTGACGACGTGCAGCTCGGTGATCGCCTGCGACGCCCGGGCGCGGAGCTTGTCCCACGCCTGCTCGAGCGTCATCGTGTACGCGGCCGGGGCGGTCGCCTTCTGGCGCGCGAACGAGCAGAAGAGGCAGTTGGCCTCGCAGACGTTGGTCGGCTCGAGCCGCAGGTTGAAGTTGTAGAACGTGCGGGCGCCGTGGCGACGTTCCCGCTCGCGGTTGGCGAGCCAGCCGACGAGCAGCAGATCGGGGCACGCGAAGAGCCGCACCCCGTCGTCGAAACTGAGGCGCTGGCGCGCCCGGAGCTTCGTGTCGATGTCCTCGAGTCCGGCGGCCGCGATGCGTGTCTGCACAGGGATTCCTCGAATTCTAGCGTGCTATACTGCGCTCCCTCAAGTTTGAGGGTCCACGTAAGCTCGACACCCCGGATGGACAGGGAAGCAGGTGCAACACCTGCGCGGTCCCGCCACTGTAAGCGAGCAGATTCGGCCGACAGCCGCGATGTCACTACCCTGCCACCACCGGCGCCAGCCGGACGGTCGGACAGGGCGGGAAGGCAACGCAGGACGACGGGCCGAACGCTTCACCACTCGCGAGCCAGGAGACCTCCCGTCCGGGCCATGTCCCTATCCGGCGCGACGGACGCCTCGAGGTGACGCATGCAGGTCCCCGACACCGGCGGTCCATCCGGCATCCACCTGGACATCCAGGGTATCCGCTTCGGCTACGGTTCCGCCTCCGGCGGCACCGGGCGCTCCCCCGTGCTGACCGACGTCTCGCTGTCGGTGCGCCGCGGCGCGATCACGGCGCTGCTCGGCCCCAACGGCGGCGGCAAGACGACGCTGCTCTCGCTCGCCGCCGGCGTGCTGGCCCCGCAGGCCGGGCGCATCCTGCTCGACGGCGCCCCGCTCGACCGGCTGGCGCGGCGTGAGGTGGCGCGCCGCATCGCGATGGTGCAGCAGGAGACGCATGCGGTGTTCGACTACACCGTCCGCGAGCTGGTGCTGATGGGACGGCACCCGCACCTCGGCACGTTCGAGGTCGAGGGACCGGACGACCTCGCCATCGCCGACGACGCGATGACCGCCACCCGCACGCGGCACCTCGCCGACCGGATCTTCGGCACGCTGAGCGGCGGCGAACGGCAGCGCGCGGCGCTCGCGAGCGCCCTGGCGCAGCAGCCGGACCTGCTGCTGCTCGACGAACCGACGTCGTCACTCGACCTCGCCTACCAGCTCGACATCGCCGGCCTGCTCAAGACGCTGAACCGCGAGCGCGGCATGACGATCGTGTTCGCGACGCACGATTTGAACCTCGCGGCGTCGCTCGCCGACGAACTCGTGCTGCTGCGCGGGGGACGCCTGCTGGCGCAGGGGACGCCCGGCTCGGTGCTCACCCGCGAGTCGATTCGCGGCCTCTACGAGGTCGATGCCGAGGTCGAGTTCCACCCCGATGCGGGCCACCTGATCGTGGTGGCCACGCGGCTCACGCGATGAGCGCGGCCATCTCGGCGGTGGTGCGGTCACGGCTCGTGCACCAGCCGGTGCGGACGCGCGTGGCGGTGGCGGTGCTCGTCACCGGGCTGCTCGCGGCGGTCGTCTGCCTGCTGGCGCCGCTCGTCGGCAGCACGTCGATCAGCCTGACGCGCGCGCTCGACCGATCCATCCCGTTCGCCGACAACGTCGACGCGCAGATCTTCTTCATCGCGCGGCTGCCGCGCGTGCTGGCCGGCGCGCTGGTCGGCGCGTCGCTCGCGGCCGCCGGCGTCGTGCTGCAGGCCCTGCTGCGCAACCCGCTGGCGGATCCATTCACGCTCGGCATCTCGGGCGGCGCCTCGGCCGGCGCCATGGCGGCCATCATCTTCGGCTGGACGGCCACGCTCGGTCCCATCGGGCCGGTGGCGCTGGCCAGCCTCGCCGGCGCCGCGGTCGCGACGCTGCTGGTCTACCGGCTCGCGACCTCGCGGGGACGTCCGCTCTCGACGAGCGTGCTGCTGCTCGCCGGGGTGACGCTCAACGCGCTGTTCGCCGCGGTCGTGCTGTTCCTGCAGTACCTCGCCGACTTCACGCAGGTGGCGCGCGCCGCCCGCTGGCTGATGGGCGACTTCGACATCGGCGGCCTCGGCCCGCTGGCGGTGGCGCTGCCGCTCGCGCTCGGCGGGTTCGCCGCCTTCGCGCTGCTGCCATCGGCGCTCAACCTGCTGAGCCTCGGCAGCCAGGCGGCCGCCACG
>CANIAI010000361.1 GCA_947465275.1 Acidobacteriota bacterium
CGGCGTGGCGGGCACGCGCGGCGACGCCCTGCTGGTGCGCCTCAACGCACCGCCGGTCGACGGCGCCGCCAACGACGAGCTCGTGCGGCTGTTCGCCGACCTGCTGGACGTGCCGAAGCGTGCAGTCGCGATCGTGTCTGGTGAGCGGAGCCGCGGCAAGACGGTCCGCGTCGAGGGATGCCCGGCCGCCGACGCGCGCACGCGCCTCGGACTCTAGCGACGCCCGTCGCTACTTGAGGCCGGCGAGCGACACCGCGTCGAGCGTGAAGTCGAAGCTGACGGGGTACTCGTACGTGGGGAACAACTCGACCTTGTCGACGTAGTGCGCATTGGCGACGGTCTTCGTGCCGATGCGCTGGACGGTGACGTTGTCGGGGTCGACCGGGAGGTTCAGTTCGACCGCGCGCTGGAAAATCTGGTTGGCCACGTCGCCGGGGGCCTTCTGCGCGCCGAAGACGAGCGCCTGCTGCGCCCCGTCACGGAACTGGTAGTAGTTCCAGGTGACCGAGGCCGCACGCACCGCGGCATTCACGACGATGAGCGTGACGAGCAGCTTGAGGATGACCTTCATTCGAGCTCCGCGTGCCGTGGCGTCAGACGTTGCTCGGGGGGAGCACACGCCCGGGTATACGTACACATCGGTCCGAACCGGCCATCTCTACAGGGGCAAGTGGCCCCCGCGCCGGTTCGCGCTCAGTGAATCTGGTGGAGGATGCGGCCCCAGCGCACCGACGAGAAGATCCCGGAACCCGCGGACGGCTCGTCTGACGGGTCGGCGAACGAGAAGTAGACGAACAGCGCCTTCCCCTTCACGTAACTGCGCGGCAGGAAGCCCCAGTAGCGGCTGTCCTGGGAGTTGTCGCGGTTGTCGCCCATCATGAAGTAGTGGTCGGGCGGCACCGTGACCGGCCCGTAGTTCACCTGCACGTTGTAGTCGTTCGGCGAGGCGAGTTCCGGGGGCGAGAGGTACTGGACGTAGGGCTCGTCGGTCGGCTGGCCATTCAGCCAGACCTTCTTCAGCTTCAGCTCGATCGTGTCGCCGGGCAGGCCGACCACCCGCTTGATGAAGTCGCGCTCGGGCTCCTCGGGAAACTTGAAGACGAGGATGTCGCCGCGGCGGATCGGGTCCATCGGCAGGAGGGCGCGCTCGAGCCCGGTGACCGTCGGCCCGAACAGGAACTTGTTCACCAGCAGGTGGTCGCCGATGAGCAGGTTCTTCTCCATCGACCCGGTCGGGATCTTGAACGCCTGCACGATGAAGGTGCGGACGAACAGCGCCAGGATGACCGCGACGCAGATCGACTCGAAGTACTCGCGGGCCGTCGACTTCTGCCAGTGCACGGCCGCCTCGGCGGTGCCGGCGGACTGACGGACGGGCTCGGGGCTCATTCGGTGCCGACCTTGAGCACGGCCAGGAACGCCTCCTGCGGGATCTCGACGCGGCCGACGCGCTTCATCCGCTTCTTCCCTTCCTTCTGCTTCTCGAGCAGCTTGCGCTTGCGCGAGATGTCGCCGCCGTAGCACTTGGCGAGCACGTTCTTCCGCAGCGCCTTCACCGACTCGCGGGCGATGATGCGGTTGCCGATCGACGCCTGGATCGCGATCTCGAACATCTGGCGCGGGATGAGCTCGCGCATCTTCGCGACCAGCGCCCGGCCGCGGTCGTAGGCCGCGTCCTTGTGCACGATGATGGAGAGGGCGTCGACCGGGTCAGCGTTGACCAGCACGTCCATCTTCACCAGCGGCGACTCCCAGTAGCCGGTCACGTGGTAATCAAGAGACGCGTACCCGCGCGAGATGGTCTTCAACCGGTCGTAGAAGTCCATCACGACCTCGTTGAACGGGATCTCGTAGGTCACGAGCACGCGGTCCGACTTCAGGTATTCGATCTTCTTCTGGACGCCGCGCTTGTCCTGGCAGAGCTGCAGGATCGGGCCGACGAACTCGGACGGGGTCAGGATCATCGCGGCGATGACCGGCTCCTCGAGCTTGCTGATGCGGCCAGCGTCCGGTAGCTTCGCCGGGCTGTCGATCTCGTGGACCTCGCCGTCGGTCGTGGTGACGCGGTACAGCACGCCTGGCGCCGTCGTCACCAGGTCCATGTTGTATTCGCGCTCGAGCCGCTCCTGGACGATCTCCATGTGGAGCAGGCCGAGGAAGCCGCAGCGGAAGCCGAAGCCGAGCGCGGTCGACGTCTCGGGCTCGTAGAAGAACGACGCGTCGTTCAGGCGGAGCTTGTCGAGCGCCTCGCGCAGTTCCGAGTACTGGTGGCTCTCGACCGGATAGAGCCCGGCGAACACCATCGGCTTCAGTTCCTTGAAGCCCGGGAACGGCGCCGTGGTCGGGCGCGCCAGCTCGGTGACCGTGTCGCCGATCTTCGCGTCGGCCACCACCTTGATGTTCGCGACGATGAAGCCGACCTCACCGACGCCCAGCTGGTCGACCGGGATGGCCTTCGGCGAGAAGACGCCGAGCCCGTCGATTTCGTAGTCCTGCTTGGTGGCCATCAGGCGCACCTTCATCTTCGTGCGCATGACGCCGTCGATGACGCGGACCACGATCACCACGCCCCGGTACGGGTCGAACCACGAGTCGAAGATGAGCGCCTTGAGCGGGGCGTTCGCGTCGCCGGCCGGCGGGGGGAGCCGCTCGACCACCGCCTCGAGGATGTCGTGGACGCCGGTGCCTTCCTTCGCGCTCGCGAGGATGGCCGTGTCGCTGTCGAGACCGATGATCTCCTCGAGCTGGCGCTTGCACTCGTCGGGCTGCGCGCTCGGCAGGTCGATCTTGTTGATGACCGGGATGATCTCGAGGTTGTTCTCGACCGCCAGGTAGGCGTTGGCCAGCGTCTGCGCCTCGACGCCCTGTGACGCGTCGACCAGGAGCAGCGCCCCCTCGCAGGCAGCGAGCGAGCGGGTGACCTCGTAGCCGAAGTCGACGTGGCCCGGGGTGTCGATGAGGTTCAGGACGTACTGCGTCCCGTTCTTCGCCGTGTAGTTCAGGCGCACCGGGTGCGCCTTGATCGTGATCCCGCGCTCGCGCTCGAGGTCCATGGCGTCGAGTACCTGGGCTTCCATCTCCCGGGCCTGGAGGGCGCCGGTCAGTTCGAGGAAGCGGTCGGCCAGGGTCGACTTGCCGTGGTCGA
>CANIAI010000362.1 GCA_947465275.1 Acidobacteriota bacterium
CTCGCGCGCCAGGGTGACCGCGGCATGCGCGTCCGCCGCGTGCCGCACCTGGTAGCCCTCGAGGGCCAGGTTGTCGGCGAGCACCTTGGCCAGCAGCCGATCGTCCTCGACGAGGAGAATCCTCGAACTCACGCTCGCTTCCTCCGGCCCTGTTCGACCCGTTCCGCCATCTCGGTCACCGCCGCGGGCAGCACGACCCGCACCGTCGTCCCCACGCCGGGCTCGCTCAGCACGCGCAGCGACCCGCCGTGGTCGCCGGCGATGCGCGACGCGATGGCCAGGCCGAGCCCGGTCCCTCCGTCGCCGGCCTGCCGACCGCGGTAGAACTTGCGGGTCACGTGCCGCACCTCGTCGGCCGCGATACCGCCGCCCGTATCGATCACGTCGAGCACCACCGCCGCCGTGCCCCGCGTCTCGACGCGGACCCGCACGTCCCTGCCGGTGCGCGAATGCCGGATGACATTGTCGATCAGGTTGTCGAGCATCAGCGCCAGGGCGCTGCCGTCCCCCCGCACCGGCGGCACCGACTCGGGTATCTCGACCTGCACCGTGAAGCCCCCCTGCGTCAGCTGCACCCCGAACCGCTGCAGCGTGCCCTCGACCAGCGAGCGCACCGAGAGCGCCTCGGTCGGCTGCTGAGGCGCCGAGATGTCGGTGAGACGCGAGAAGGCGAGCAGGTTGTCGACGAGGCGCGTCAGGCGCCGCGACTCCTGCACGATGAAGCCGGCGTACTCCGTCCGCGCCGCCTCCCCCTCGAGCCGTCCCGAGGCGAGCGTCTCCCCCGCCGCGCGAATGGTCGCGATCGGCGTCTTGAACTCGTGCGACACGCTGGACACGAAGTCGGATCGCAGCTCGGTGAGCTGCACGCTGGTGCGCGCCGCGCGCACGGTCAGGCCCACGCCGACCAGCAGCGTGATCGCCGCCAGCCCCTGCAGCACCAGCATCCGGCTCGCGGCCGCGACGGCCCCGCGGAGCGGTGAGTCGGGACGCAGCACCGCCTCGGCGACCCAGGGCTCCCCGCCCACCTGCCCGGGCGCCTCGGCCGCGACCAGCAGCGGGCTGAAGAAGAGCACCGGGAAGGTGCGGCGCGATCGCTCGGCGCCCAGGTCAGACCGTGCGTCGCTGGTCGCCACCAGCGAGCCGCGCCCGTCGAGCACCCGAAGCACCGTGTCACTGCTCGCGGTCTCGATGGCCGCCACCTGGCGCATCAGGCTACCGAAGTACTGCTCGCGCGCCCACGTGAGGTTCACGGTGTACGCGAACACCGCGTCGAGCGACTGCCGCAGCCGGTCCCGGTAGAACAGCCGGGCCACGACCTGGTAGCGGCGTTCCCCGACCTGCACCTCGAAGACCGAGAAGCGCTTGCCGCGCGCCGCGTCGTCGCCGACGCGCGCCAGCAGCAGTTCACCGACGCTGTTGCCGGGGCGCAACTCGACCGGGAACCGGTTGGGCCCGGCGACCTGCGCCTCCCACGCCGGCGGACGCTCCCTGCGGATGAAGAACTGCCCCGACGGGCTCTCGCCGGCACTGCGCCAGAGGTAGAAGGCTTCGGGATAGGCGTACCGGGCGAACGTGCTCGCCACCAGGTTGACCACATCCGACGACGGCTGCAGCGCGAGCGTGTCGAGGGCGGGCGACGACAGGATGTTCCGCTGCACCGCCTGCATGTCGCGCGTCAGGGCCGAGAGCAGCAGGTCAGCCCCTTCATCGGCCTGCTGCTCCGCCAGCTGCTCGACGCTCCGCTGCCAGCCCCGCACGGCGACGAAGCCGATCCAGGCGAGCAGCAGCACGACGCCGATGCCGAGGGCCGCGAGGGCGACACTCGCCCGACGACCAAGGAGGAGCGACTCGAGGCGCACGCTACTCCTGCTCGCGGAAGTACCGCGCGGCGCCGGGGTGGAGCGGCAGCGGCGTCGCCGACGACTCCTCGACGTTCATCTGCCGCAACGGTCCGTCGACCTGCGCGAGCGTCGGCAGCCCGGTGAAGAAGGCGCGGGTCACCTCGTAGACCAGGTCGGCGTCGAGTCCGTCGCGACAGACGAACACCCGGTCGGGCCCCACCGAGAGCACGCGCTGATCGCCGTAGATACCTGCCGGGATCACCACGGGGCGCAGGAACGGGTGGCCGTCGTGAATGCGGTCGACGGCCGGCTCTGTCAGCGACACCAGCCGCTGCCCCTGTCGCAGGGCGGCCTGGATGGCGTCGACCGGATAGCTGGCGACGATGATGACCGCGTCGCGTTCGCCGCGGGCGAGTGCGGGGAGTCCGGCCGTGAACGGCTCGTAGACGGCGTGAATCGGCACCTGCAGCCCGTCGAGCAGGATGCCCGACGTGATCGCCGAGATGCTCTGCTGCACGCCGACGCTCACGCGCAGGTCGCGCAGGTCGGCCGGCTCCCGGACCGGCGAGTCGGCCGGCACGATGAAGTAGATCGGCGTGGTGTCGAGCACCGCCACGCCCCGCAGGCGGTCGGCGGGCGGCCCGCCCAGCTGGCCGGCGAATGACAGGTAGGCGACGTCGGCCGAGACGAAGGCGAAGTCGGCGGTCCCCTCCTGCAGCGCGTTGACGTAGTCGAGACCGCGCTCCGCGTCATGCAGCGTGACCGTCAGCCCCGGCACCGCCTGCTCGATGACCGCCTTGATCTGGTTCCCCATCCGCGCGTGCTGCAGCGGATGGATGGTGAAGGTGACCGTCCTCGGGGTGCTGGCGCTCGCCGGCGCCTGCCGGCAGGCGGCGCCCGTGGCGCCGAGGGCGCCGACCAGCAGGCCCAGGCACGCGCGGCGTGTCAGGACGGGCCGACCACTCGTGTGCGCGTCTCGCAGGATCATGTGCGCCTCGCGGCGAGAAAGCGGTAGCGCATCGCGCCGCGGCGATAGAGCCGCTCGAGCGCGAGGCCGCCGTCGTATGAGGCCATCAGCGCCCGCCAGCCGGCGTGCGGCACCAGCCGGGCGACTCGGTTCAGGGCCGTGAGCGAGGCGAGCGCCAGCGGTGCACGCGGCCGCCACGCCGGGGTCAGGTCATCATCGACGATGAGGGCGAGCCCCGCGCGGGCGAACGCGTCGAGGTAGGCCTGACGATCCCAGAGCACGGGGGTCCGCCAGCCCTCCCGGAAACGCACGAGGTCGCTGTC
>CANIAI010000363.1 GCA_947465275.1 Acidobacteriota bacterium
GACAACTACGACGTGCTGTTCCAGCAGTACCTCAACGCGGCGCGCACCGCGCCGGCACCAGGCCCCGAGGGGCTCTGGATGGCCGGGCTGTTCGGTGACCACCGGGCGCGCCGGGTCAACGACCTGTTGACGATTCGCGTGCTCGAGAGCGTCTCGGCGCAGGGCTCGGCTGATTCGTCGCTGGACAAGAGCAGCAAGGCCTCGGCGGCGGTGCCGAACCTGTTCGGCGCCGAGTCGAAGTTGCCCGGCTTCATCAATCCGTCGCAGCTGGCCAGCCTCGGGGCCGACACCACGTTCAAGGGCGGCGGCTCGACGACCCGCACCGGCACGCTCACGGCGGTGATGACCGCGCGTGTCGCGGAAGTGCTGCCGAACGGCGACCTGGCGCTCGAGGGTGTGCGCGAGATCGAGATCAACGGCGACCGGCAGATCATCGTCGTCACCGGCGTCGTGCGACCGGTCGACATCGGCAACGGCAACATCGTCGCTTCGACCTCGATCGGGCAGATGCGCATCCGCTATTTCGGGCGCGGCCTCATCAAGGACAACCTGAACCCCGGCTTCCTCGTCCGGATCCTGAACAAGATCTTCTGAGACATCCCGGAGAGCCCCTGTCATGCGAACGTTCATCCGTACCGTCGCCGTCCTCGTCGCCGCGGTCCTGCTCGGCGCCGCGTCACCGGCGGCCGCGCAGGGCGCCGCGCCCAACGCGACGCAGACGCCCGCGCAGAGTGCCGCGGCCCTCCGCGACATCAGTACCGCGCGCCTGAAGGACGTGGCCTCGGTGCAGGGGCCGACCGACCTGCCGCTCATCGGCTACGGCCTGGTCGTGGGCCTCAACAAGTCGGGGGATCGCCGACAGACGGTCTTCTCCGCCCAGACGCTGGCGAACATGCTCGAGCGCTTCGGCGTGGCCGTCGAACCCGGCGGCATCAAGATCGAGAACGTCGCCGCGGTGCTCGTGACCGCGCAGTGGGGCCCTTACACCGGGGCCGGCGCGCAGATCGACGTCACCGTCTCGTCGATTGGTGACGCGCGAAGCCTTCAGGGCGGCACGCTGATTCCGACGCCGCTCCGGGCCCCGGACGGGCAGGTGGTGGCGCTGGCGCAGGGACAGCTGACCGTGGGCGGCTTCGGCGCCTCGAGCGGCGGGACGAGCGTCGCGGTGAATCACCTCACGGTGGGCCGCGTGCCGCGCGGCGCGCTGCTGCAGTTGTCACGCCCGACGCCGATCACGGCCACCGACACGCTGCGACTGGCGCTGCACGAGCCCGACTTCACGTCGGCCGGCGGCATCGCCCGGGCGGTGAATGCCGAGCTGGGCGGCGACGCGGCGCACGTGGTGGACGCCGGCCTCGTCACCATCCAGGTGCCGGGCCAGTACAGCAACAGCCTGCCCGACCTGATCGCGCGACTCGAACCGATCCGTGTCAGTGTCGATTCAGTCGCCCGGGTGGTGATCAACGAGCGCACCGGCACCGTCGTCCTCGGCGGTGAAGTGCGGATTGGCGCTGCCGCCGTCGCGCATGGCAGCCTGTCGGTGAAGATCGCCACGCAGTTCGACGTGTCGCAGCCGGCGCCCTTCTCGCAGGGACAGACGACGGTCGTGCCGCAGATCAACGTGGACGTCGAGGAAGAGAAGTCGCAGCTCATCGCGCTGGAGCCGGGCACGACGCTGGCTGACGTGGTGAAGGCGCTCAACGTGCTCGGCGTCTCGCCGCGCGACATCGTCGCCATCCTGCAGGCGCTGAAGGCGGCCGGCGCGCTCCGGGCCGAACTGGTGATCCTGTGATCGGCGACATCCAGTCGCTCGTCACGCAGGCCCGGGCGAATGCCGAGGCCGAGGCGGCGAAGGGGACCCCTGCCGCCCGTTCCCAGCGTGACCAGCTCGCGCACATCGCCCAGGAGTTCGAGTCGATGCTCCTCGGGCAGGTCCTGCGCGAGATGCGCAAGTCGGGTTCGTGGGAGGGGGACGAGGACAAGGGGGAGTTCGCCGGCTTCGGCAACGAGTCCTTCATGGAGAGCCTGGATTCGCAGCTCGCCACGCATCTCGCGTCGGTGAAGGGACTCGGATTGTCCGCACAGCTCCTCGAGTCGTTCGACCGGCTCGCGGGCAGCCCCACCTCGACGCACGGGCCGACCATGCCCACCGGTCCGATGATGCCGACGGGGGCCACCCCGCCGATGTCGGGCCTTCGAACCGTCGGCGCCGGAGAGACGGCGACAGGCGTGTCGGGCACCGCCCCCGTCAGCGGAGGGGCGGCCGACCCGCTTCCGCCGGTGCAGGCGCTGGACGACGAGCGTCGCGTCCAGCCGGTCTCGACCACCGTCACCTCAGGCTTCGGCTGGCGGAGCGACCCGTTCACCGGGCAGGCGAAGTTCCATCGGGGCATGGACCTGCAGGCGGCGTACGGGCAGGATGTGCAGGCGGCCGCGAGCGGCACGGTCGTGTTCAGCGGAGAGCAGAAGGGCTACGGCACGACGGTCGTGCTCGAGCACGCCGATGGGTCGCGCTCGCGCTATGCCCACCTGTCCGGGGCGACGGTGGCGGCCGGCACGGCCGTCGAGGCCGGGCAGGTCGTGGGCCGCGCCGGGCGGAGCGGGCGGGCGACCGGCACACATCTGCACTTCGAGGTGACCGGGGCGGACGGCCGGCCGATGGCGCCGGATGCCTGGCTCCGGGGGCTCGATGTCTAAAGATTGAACACGCTCGAGCCGAATGACCTAGTGGGGGAGCGGAGCTCCCCAAGACCTGGAGACTGATATGCGGATCGACCAGAAGCAGGGCGGCATCGAACTGAACGGACCGGGGTCCGCCGAACGCGTCGGGACGGACGGACCGGGGCGTGCCGGGCAGGGTTCCCGGTCGTCGCGCACCGACAGCGTCGAGGTGTCGTCGGACGCCCGCCTGCTGAATCAGGCGCTGACGGCCGCGAGCGAGGGGACCGGCATCCGGCAGGACCGCGTCGAGGAGATGCGGAAGAAGCTCGCCGCAGGCGAGCTCGGCAACGACGCCGGCCGCCTGGCCGACCGCCTCATCGACGACCTGACGGGACGCTGACCATGACATCGCCTGCGCAGGCGTCGCCCGAGGCGGCGGCACGGCTGCGGCTGGCGCTCGAGCAGGC
>CANIAI010000364.1 GCA_947465275.1 Acidobacteriota bacterium
ACGACCCTGCGTGAGACGTTCCTGAGCCGGGGCGTCCGCGTGACCGCGAACCTCGATTTCTGATCGCGACGAGTCCCACGTGCCATCCATCGTCGACGCGCTCCGGGCCATCTGCGGCGAAGAGGCGGTGCTCAGCGAGCCGGCCGCGCTCCTGGCGTACGAGTGCGACGCGCTGCTGCACCTGCGCGAGGAGCCGGCCGTCGTCGTGTTGCCCGCCTCGGCCGAGCAGGTGCAACAGGTCGTCCGCGCGTGTGTCGCGGCCGGCGTCCCCTTCGTGGCGCGCGGGCACGGCACCGGGCTGTCGGGCGGTGCCCTGCCGCCCGCGGGCGGCGTGGTGATCGCGCTGTCCCGGCTGAACCGGGTGCTCGAGATCGACATCCCGAATCGCCGCATGGTCGTCGAGCCGGGGGTCACGAACCTCGAGATCACCCGCCAGGTGGCCCCGTTCGGCTACTACTACGCCCCGGATCCGTCGAGCCAGCAGGTCTGCTCGATTGGCGGCAACGTCGCGGAGAACTCCGGTGGCGCGCACTGCCTCAAGTACGGCTTCACGACCCATCACGTGCTGCGCGTCGACGCGGTGCTGCCCGACGGCGAGCTGGTCTCGATCGGCAGTGAGTTCGCCGACGCGCCAGGGCCGGATCTGCTCGGGCTGCTGATCGGCTCGGAAGGGACGCTGGCGATCGTGACGCGGGTGGTGGTCCGCATCCTCCGCCGGCCCGAGACCGTGCGGACGCTGCTCGCGGCCTTCGACTCGGTCGAGGCGGGCGGCGCCGCCGTCTCGGGGATCATCGCGGCGGGCATCGTGCCGGCGGCGGTCGAGATGATGGACCGTCTCGCCATCGAGGCCGCCGAGGCGGCGGTGAAGCCGAACTTCCCGAAGACCGAGGCGGTGCTGATCGTCGAACTGGATGGTCCCGCGGCCGAGGTCGAGGAGACGTTCGCGATGGTCGAGGCGGTCTGCCTGGCCAATGCCGCGGTGTCGATCGAGGTGGCCAGCACCGACGACCAGCGGATGCGCATCTGGAAGGGCCGCAAGGCGGCCTTCGCCGCGATGGGCCGGATGTCGCCCAACTACTACGTGCAGGACGGCGTCGTCCCGCGCACCATGCTGCCGAACGTGCTCGGCCGCATCCGGGACCTGAGCGCGCGCACCGGGCTCCGGATCGCGAACGTCTTCCACGCCGGCGACGGCAACCTGCATCCGCTGATCTGCTACGACGCCCGCATTCCCGGGCAGACCGAGCTGGCCGAAGAGGTCGCCGGCGAGATTCTTGGCTACTGCATCGATGCCGGCGGGTCGCTGACGGGCGAGCATGGCGTGGGCGCCGACAAGCGTGACTACATGCCCCGCATGTTCTCGAACGTGGACCTTGCCGTCATGGGGGACGTGCGTGACGCCGTCGACCCCAGGCGGCTGTGCAACCCCGGCAAGGTGCTCCCGACGCCGCACCTCTGCGGCGAGCGGCCGGGGCCGTACCGTGAGCACCCGGTGGAAGCGGCGGGTCTCGGTGAGCGCTTCTGACGCGATGACGAGCCCAGGCCTCGCGACCACGATCGTCACCCCCGGGAGCGGGGCGGAACTCGCGGCGGCGCTGCAGGCGGCCGCTGCCGCGCGCACGCCCACCGTCATCTCGGGAGGCGGAACCAAGATCGACTGGGGCCGGCCGTCGCCGGGCATCGGCCTGATCATCAGGACGTCGAAGCTCGATACCGTGACGCATCGTCACGGGGACCTCACGGCCACCCTCGGCGCCGGCGCGACGCTGGCCGCGGTGAATCGGGCACTCGCGCTCCATGGCCAGTGGCTCCCGATCGACACCGCCTTCGAGGGCGCGACGATGGGCGGCATCGTGGCGACCAACGACGCGGGTCCGCTGCGCCATCGCTTCGGCACCCCTCGCGACCGGGTGCTCGGGGTCACGCTGGCACTGGCCGATGGCCGCCTGGCGAAGGCCGGCGGGACGGTCGTCAAGAATGTCGCCGGCTACGATCTGTCCCGTCTCGTCAGCGGATCCTTCGGCACCCTCGCGGCGATCGAGACCGTCACGATGAAGGTCGAGCCGTTGCCCGCCGCGTCGGGCACGCTGGTGGCGCGGTGTCCCGATCGCCAGGCGCTGTGCGCCAGGGCGCAGGCGCTGACGGACAGCCCGCTCGAACTGACCGCGCTCGACGTCCGCGCCGTCTTCACGCGTGGCGCCGGCGCGGGCTACGACCTGCTGGTGCGGGTGGCGTCGAGCCCCGCCGCGACCGAGGCGCAACTCTCCAGGGTTGCGACGATGCTCGGACGGGGGGACGGCGTGTTGCGCGGTGGTCCGGAGGCCGCCTGCTGGCGATCGCAGGTCGATGCGCCCTGGCAGGACGCGGCGGCCGTGGTGCGCCTGAGCTGGCGGCCCGCCGACCTGGCGCAGGTGCTGGGGTTACTCGAGGAGACGCACCGGCAGACGCAGGCACCGGTCTCGCTGACCGGCCGCATCGCCGTCGGCGCCGGCGTCGTGCGCATCGAGGGAGACACCGCGGCGCAGGTCAGCGCGATCGAGCAGTGGCGCGCGTCGTCGCTGGTCGGGCATGTGGTGGTGCTGCGCGCCGACCCGGCGGTCAAGCAGCGCGTCGATGTGTGGGGGCCGATGGGGGAGTCGGTACGGGTGGTCGCGGCCATCAAGCAGAAGCTGGATCCGACCGGCATCCTGAATGCCGGACGAGGCCCGATCTAGTGGTGTCGCATGCATAGGCACGATGCCCCCTCGCAGCAGCTGATCGAGCAGTGCGTGCACTGCGGATTCTGCCTGCCCACCTGCCCGACCTACACGCTGTGGGGCGAGGAGATGGACTCGCCGCGCGGCCGCATCTACCTGATGAAGGCGGTGGTCGACGGGCGTTCGGCCGTGGATGCCACCTACCTGGCGCACATGGACGCCTGTCTCGGCTGCGTCGCCTGCGTGACGGCGTGCCCGTCGGGTGTGCAGTACGGGACGCTCATCGAGCAGGCGCGCGCGCAGGTCGAAGCCGTCGAGGTGCGGTCCCGACTCGACCAGCTGTTCCGCGAGCTGCTGCTGGCGCTGCTGCCGTATCGACGCCGGATGCGCATCGCGCTCCTGCCGATGGTGTTCGTC
>CANIAI010000365.1 GCA_947465275.1 Acidobacteriota bacterium
ACCTCACCCGTGATCGAGTCGAGCATGCTCTGCTTGGTCTTGAGGTTCGCCACGCGCTGCTGCGTCGTGCCGGTCTCACCGAACATGCGCTCGAACGTCACGCGCGGGTTGACGCCAACCGGCAGCGGCGTGTGGTCATCGCGCCACGAGAGCGCGTTGAAGAAGGCGCACGGGAAGCCGTCGCAGGCACCCGCGACCGTCGCCATGTCCTCGGTACCGACTTCGACCGACCGCAGCGGCGTATCGCCGGCGATCTGATCCGCGACGTGCTGGTCGAGCGTCTTGACCGAGACGAGCGCGTTGAAGTCAGCCGCCTTACCCGCCGGCCCGATGCCGTTCAGGAAGGCCGAGCTGGCGCCCAGGTGGATCGAGCCGGCCGGCGCGCGCATCTTGCTCACCGTCGTGACGTAGTCACGCAGCGGCTCGAGCGGCTGGAGGACGCGCTTGAACTCGGCGTCGCGTCCGGCGGCGTCCGGGTGGAAGTATTCCGGGAACACGCCGTTCGGGATGTACATCACCCCGAAGCGCGACGGGCGAACGCCCGCGGCGGTGCGTGACTGAGCGGTGAGCGCCGGCACCATTGCATCGAGCAGCGGCAGGGCCACCGTGGCTCCGAACGTTCCCAGCAGGAACGTGCGGCGGTTCAAGTGCTTCTTCGTGATGAACATGGTTGTGGCTACTCCAGTCTCGTCGAGTTGGCTTTCGCGCTAACCTGCGCGACCTTGGTACCAGTGGCCGGGGCCGCCTTCGTCCGCATCTGGAACGGGGCGCTTTGAACAATGCCGAGGATCACCGTCTGGAACTTGTAATCGTCCTTCACCGACTTCCGGACGATGTCGCGAACGATCGGGTGATCGTACGCCTCGAGCCCGCGGCCCAGTGCATACACCAGCATGCGCTCGGTCACGTTGGTCACGAACACCTCAGGGTTACGGGTCAGCCAGTTGCGCAGATCAACCGGGCCGTTCACTTCGGTGCCGTCCTGCAGAACAGTCTTCGCATCAACAGGCTTGCCACCTTCGGTGGTGTCGCGCCACGCACCCGTCGAGTCGAAGAACTCGAGCGAGAAGCCCAGCGGGTCGATGTTCTTGTGGCACGCCGCGCACACCGGGTTGCGGCGGTGCGATTCGAGGCGCTCGCGCACGGACGTCGGCTTGCTGGCCGGGGCGCTCTGGTCGAGCGTCGGGACGTTCGGCGGCGGAACCGGCTCGGGCAGACCCATGATGTTGGTCATGATGTACTTGCCACGGAGCACGGGCGAGGTGCGGGTCGCGACTGAGGTCAGGGCGAGGATGCTGCCCTGGCCGAGCAGGCCGCGGCGGTTCGGGTTGGCGACTTCCACTTTACGGAAGCGCTCGCCATAGACACCGTCGATACCGTAGTGCTTCGCGAGACGCTCATTCACGAACGTGTAGTTCGCGTTGATGAGGTTCATGATGCTCTCGTTGCTGCGGACGGCATTCGCGAAGAAGAGTTCCGTTTCGGTACGGAAGCCCTTGCGCATGTTGTCGTCGAACTGCGGGAACATCAGGATGTCCGGCGTCACCTTCCGCTCGAGGCCGCGAATCTGCAGCCACTGGCCGGTGAACGACTGGGTGAAGGTGTCGGCCTTCGAGTCGGCGATCATCCGCTTGACCTGCGCCTGGAGCACACCGGGTTCGCGAAGCCGGCCGGCGATGGCGAGGTTGAGCAGCTGGTCGTCGGGGATGCTGCTCCAGAGGAAGAACGACAGACGCGAGGCCAGCTCGACATCGCTGATCTTGAACGCGGTGCCCGCGACGTTCTCGGGGTCACGCTCCGCGCGATAGATGAACGACGGGCTCGCCAGCACGCGGGCGATACCGACGCGGATGCCGTCCTCGAAGTTGCCGCCTTCCTTGCGGGCTTCACGGTAGAAGCTCATCGGGGCTTCGACGTCCGACGCGTTCACCGCTCGGCGGTAGGCGCGCTTCGCGAGGGTCGAGAAGATGCGCTCGGCGCAGGCGTTCTCATCGGCCGGCCCGGTGGGCTTGCAGACGAGGACGCGCTTGCGGCTCGGCGTGTCGCTGACGCCCTTCACGTTGTACGGACCCTCGATCATCAGGGTCTTGAGACGGGGCGGACCACCCGACATGTGGACTTCCTGGCTGTCGCGCTGCGTCGGCTGCCAGACGGCCTGCGTGCCGGCCTCGGTCTTCTGGATCCAGGTGAAGCCGACTTCGTGCTGGCCCGCCGTCATGAACTGACGGGTGGTCATGCGCGCGTCGACGAACGGCCGGATCTTCGCGTAGTCCTCGGCGCTGCTGCGGTGATCCTGCTCGCCGCCGATCGGAGCCGAGTAGACCTGCTCGCCGTCGATCGTGACGACGAAGTCATACGGCTTCTCGTGGCCCTCGATACCGAAGTAGCCCTCGACGATGCCCCACACCAGGCGGCCCGAGAGGTTGTACTCGGCGTCGGCCGGGAAGTAGTACTTGACGACCGCACCGCCGCGGGTGCCGAGCGGCAGCCCTTCGACGTGCTCCTTCTGGGTGTGCTCGAGGCTGATCGGGAACACGGCCGCGCCGGGCGCCTGCTTCGGGTCGCCAATCGCCATCGCGCTGACGCGCAGCGCGGCGGTGAGGTAGCGCTCGAGGAGGAGCGGCGAGGTCTTCAGCGCCGTCGCGATGTTGTCGAAGCCGAATTCGCCGCCACCATCGCTGGGGAGCACTTCGGCCGCGTCGAACTCGACGTTCACGAGGTCGCGAATCGCGTTCGAGTACTCGAGACGGTTCAGCCGGTGCAGGGCGAAGCGACCCGGGTTCAGGTTCGCGGACGCCGCCTTGTCGAGCGTGTTGATCAGGTAGCCCGAGAAGGAGCGCAGCTCAGCCTGCTCGGGATGCGGCATACCCTGCGGCGGCATCGCGCCGACCGCGAGCTTGCGGATGACGCGTTCCCAGGTCACCGCGTCCTTGGTGACGTTGTTGATGTCGATGTTGTCGAGACGCAGCGGGTTTGCCGCCGGCGTGTTCGACCGCTCGTTGTGGCAGCCCACGCAGTACTTCGTGACGAGCTGCCCGTACTGGGCGGGATTGGCCTGCTCCGCCGCAGCCTGACGCGGGGCGGCCTGAGCCACCC
>CANIAI010000366.1 GCA_947465275.1 Acidobacteriota bacterium
CGCGGCAATCCGCAGGGTGCAGGCGAGCGCCAGTTCGCAGCCGCCGCCGAGGGCGAAGCCGTTGATCGCCGCGATGGTCGGTTTCGACAGCGTCGCCAGTCGCGTGATGACGGCCTGCCCGGTGAGGGCATGCTCGCGCGCGGCCAGCGGCGTCAGTGTGTGCAGTTCGCGGATGTCGGCCCCGGCGGCGAACGCCTTGTCGCCGGTCCCGGTGATGACCACCGCCCGCACGCGCTCGTCGGCGGCCACGTCGTCGAGCGCCCGGCGCAGGTCGTCGAGCAGCGCCAGGTTCAGTGCGTTCAGCACGGACGGCCGGTGCAGCGTCAGGATCGCCGTGGTGCCGTCGCGCTCGATCAGCAGGTTGTCAAGGCTCATGGGACGACGCGCGGCGGGCGCCGACGCGAGGCCAGATTATACCGCACGCCCACACGAGCCCGGCGCCGACGGACGCGCCGATGACATCGGCGTACCAGTCGCGGATGTCGGAGCTGCGGCCCGGGACGAACGCCTGGTGCCACTCGTCGGATGCGCCGTAGAGCGCGGCGATCACCACCGCCGCGACGACGCGCGGCAGCGTCAGCGGGACCGCGAATCCGCCGGCGAGGGCACGGGCGCAGAGGACGCCGAGCAGCGCGTAGCCGCCGGCATGCGCCACCTTGTCGTTGACGCGGCTCGGGAGCGGCGCATCGGACATCGACGACTCGATGAAGATGACCGCCATGTAGGCGATCGCGGGCCCCCACAGGCGGAGCTGGCGCACGATCGGACGCATCCGGGACTGGCCGCTACAGCGGCAGGACGTACAGGACCCAGCCGAGCGCCACGCCGCCGACCACGAAACCAGCGAACAGCTGCGACCCGAAGCGGACCTGCTCGCGCGGCGTGTCGCGCATCAGCGTCGCGAAGGTGGCCGACACGAAGAAGGCGAAGAGGGCCATCAGCCCGAGATGCGAGGTCATGTGGGCCTGTGTCCGCCTACTTGCGCCCTTGGGCGATGTCGAACGCGTCGAGCACGACCAGCATGTTGAGCAGGCCCGCGACGATGAGGAACGCGTTGCCGTACTCGTAGCTCACCGCGACCACCCGCCCGGCGCCCGCCGAGAGTGCCTTCGCGACCAGGTACGGCAGGCCCATGCCGAGATCGGCGGCGGCGGCGAGCGCGACCAGCGGCTGCGAGAACTCGAACGGGAAGAGCCGCCCCTCGAGACCGAGGCCAATCGCGAACATCAGCGGCAGCAGCACCAGGAAGACGACGCCCTTCTGCCAGCGCCCGAGCCAGAGATGACCGGCGCCGGGGATGGCCCAGGCCGCCACGCAGACGAGAGAGGTCAGCGTCGGTGACGCCACCGTCACCCGCGCCGTCGTTCCACCCATGGCGGGTAGTGTAGCGTAGCCGCGCCGGCGACAACCACGGCGACCGCGATGCCCGGCAGCCGTCCGGCGAGCCCGCGTGCCGCATGCGACGGCATCCACAGGCGGCGCGAGGGCGGCACGCGGAAGGGTGCGCCGGTTCTGGCGGCGTCAGCGGGCGGCGGCGGCAGCCCGCCCCGGCTGGTACCCGGTGCGGGTGCGGGCGGTGAGCCCCGCCGGTGTCGTGACCTGCACCGAGACGCGCCGGTAGGTGCCGTCGCGGCGCGGGTTCGAGCTCGCGTAGCCGATGGCGTACTGGTTCGACAGTTCCCGGGCGATGCTGCCGTAGACGGCGGCGAGCTGGCGGATGTCGTCGGGGAAGAACGCGCGCCCGCCGGTCTCCTGGGCCAGCGACTTCATCGAGAAGCCGGACTCGGTCGTGGAGCGGCGATCGCGAGACGACGTCACGACACCCGGCGTGCGCAGCAGGATCGTGTAGATCGACACCCCCGCCTGACGGGCGGCCTCGAGCACGTCGTCGAAGGCGACCAGGCTCGCCGTGTCATCGCCGTCCGAGAAGACCGCGAGCGCCTGCCGGCGGACGGTCGTGTCGTCGCGCCGCAGCCGCACCATCTCGCGGAGCGTCATGTAGAGGCCGTTGTAGAGCGCCGTCCCGCCGGTCGGGGTGGTCGCGGCGATCGCGCGACGGGCAGCGGCGAGATCCCCGTCCATTGGATGCACGGTGCGGACGGAGTCCTTCACGTCGACCACCGAGACCCGATCCTCGGGACCGAGGGTCGACACGAAGCCGGACGCCGCCTCCTGCAGGCGGCCGATCTTGTCGTACATGCTGGCTGAGGTGTCGAGCAGCAGCGCCAGGTCGAGCGGCACGTGCGACGAGGCGAAGAAGGTGATGTCCTGCCGGACACCGTCCTCGAAGACGGCGAACTGTTCCGCCTGGAGTCCGCTCACCAGCTTCTGCTGCCCGTCGGTGACGACCACCGGCAGCGCCACCAGCTCGACCCCCGCCCGGTAGACGGCCCCGCCGCCAGGCACCGGCCCGGTCTGCGCCGCCAGCCGGTCTGGGGGTACGCCAGACAGCACCAGCACCGCAGTCAGGATCAGCCCCACGAGGACTCGCTCACGCATCGCACACCGCCTGCCGGCGCCGGCTGCAAGCCACATTCCCCTGGAACGAACGGGGCGCAACCCTCGTCTGTAGAAGGAGTCCTGACTACCGACCTCCTACAAACAGGCAGTTGACGACTGAACGTTGTTTACCTCACAATCGTCATTCATGGGCATCAAGGAACGTCAGGAGCGCGAACGGCACGCCCTCCGCGCCTCCATCTTCACGGCCGCGCGTGATCTCTTCCTGAGCGAGGGGTACCGGAACGTCACGATGCGCAAGGTGGCCGACCGCATCGAGTACAGCCCGGCCGCGATCTACAGCTACTTCCCCAGCAAGGACGACATCTTCTTCGCGCTCGCGGAAGAGGGGTTCCGGCTGCTGGCCGAGCAGTTCGACGCGGCGGTCGCGGGGATCGACGACCCGCTCGAACGCCTCCGGCGCGGGCTCCTCGGCTTCTATCGCTTCTCGACCGACTACCCCGGCTACTTCGAGCTGATGTTCACCGACCGGTCGGTGCCGAGCCTCAACCAGGACTTCCACCGGTTCGAGTTCTTCCAGGAACGGCTCGGCCGGGCCGAAGCCGACATCCGGACCTGCATCGAGCG
>CANIAI010000367.1 GCA_947465275.1 Acidobacteriota bacterium
CCGGCTGGGCGATCACGGGGGATCGCTACTTCGCCATGGGCTCGGGTCCGCTCCGCGCCATCGCGCGGGTCGAGCACGAGTTGTTCGGCAAGCTGGGGTACGCCGAGCCGCCTGGCCCCGGCGTCCTCGTGCTCGAGACGCGGACGCTCCCGACGACCGCGGTCGCCGACCAGATCGCCGCGAAGGCGGCCATCGAGGCCGACCAGCTCACGCTCTGCGTCGCACCGACCGCCAGCGTCGCGGGCACGCTGCAGGTGGTCGCGCGCATCGTCGAGACCGGCCTCCACAAGATGGACACGCTCGGGTTCGACCTGTCGCTCGTGCTCGACGCACGCGGCACCGCCCCGATTCCGCCGGTGGCCGCTGACGACCTCACCGCGATCGGCTGGACGAACGACTGCGTGCTCTACGGCGGCACCGCCGCGTACACCGTACGCGCCGACGACGCGACGCTCGAGGCGCTGGCGCCGCGCCTGCCCTCCTCGGCCTCCGCCGACTTCGGCACGCCGTTCGCCGCGATCTTCGCGCGCTACGACCGCGACTTCTACCGCATCGACCCACTGCTGTTCAGCCCGGCGGCGGTGGAGCTGACGAGCAGCCTCACCGGCCGCACGGTGCGTGCGGGCGCGCCGCTGCCCGCGGTGCTCGAGGCCTCGTTCGCGCCCGGCCAGGACGGCGTGATCCGCCCAGCCGGGCCGGGAGGGCGCTGATGCGCGTCGCGATCCTCTGTTCCCGCCCCGGCTGGCACACCACCGGGCTGGTCGAGGCGTTCAGCCGGCGGGGACACATCGCCGTCGTCCTCCCGTACGAGCGGCTCGTCGCCACCATCGGGGGCGCGAGCGGATCGACGCTGACCGCGGACGGCACCCCGCTGCTCGCGGGCGGTCCCGGCGGCGCGCATGTCGACCTCGTGCTGCCGCGCATCATCCCGGGCGGCTCGCTCGAACAGGTGATTGCCCGCGTCGACACCCTCCACTGGCTCGAGGCGAGCGGCGTGCGCGTCGTGAATCCACCGCGGGCCATCGAGCGCTGCGTCGACAAGTTCTACACGACCGCCCTGCTGGCGCGGGCCGGCCTGCCGGTCCCCGAGACGACCGTCTGCCAGCGCGTCGACGATGCGATCGCGGCGGTGCGGCGCCTGGGTCAGGTGGTGCTCAAGCCGATCTTCGGGGCGATGGGCCAGGGGCTCGTGCGGCTCGACGATCCCGATGTCGCCTGGCGCGTGCTGCGCACGCTCGATCTCACGCGTCCCGTCTACTACGTGCAGCAGGCGATCGCGCACGACGGCTGGGACGTGCGTGTGTTCGTCGCCGGGGGTCGGGTCGTCGGCGCCATCCGCCGGCATGCGGCCGAGGGTGAGTGGCGCACGAACGTCGCCCGCGGCGGTCGCGCCGAGGCGCTGGACCCGCCCGGTCTCTCCGACGACTGGGCCTCGCTCGCCCTCGCGGCGACGGCGGCCGTCGGTGCCGACTACGCGGGGGTGGATCTGCTGCCCGGTCGCGACGGGCAGACGTACGTCCTCGAGGTGAACGCCATCCCGGCGTGGCGCGGCCTGCAGGAGGCGACCGGCATCGACGTCGCGGGCCAGGTGGCCGACGTCGCGCTGGCGGGATCTGCCGCCACTGACGCCAGGGCGTCCGGGGCACGGTCATGACCCGCGACCTGGGCACGCTCGTGACGCTCGCCTGCCTGCTCGAGGCGAATGCGCCGAAGCCCGGCAATGTCTCGCCGGGCCGCCACTTCGCCGACAGCCGTCACGAACAGTTCGTCGCGAGTGCCGTGGTGATCGGACCGGTGCTCGGCGGCGCCGGGTCGCGGCCACTCGGCCAGACCATCCGGCAGGCGGTCGAGCGGACCGCCGCCTGGACACGCACCAACACGAACCTCGGGCTCGTGCTGCTGCTCGCGCCGCTCGCGCGCGCGGTCACCCTGTCGACCCCGACGATGACAGCCACGGACCTCCGCGCCGGCGTCCGCGCCGCGCTGGCCGCCACGACCGTGGACGATGCGCGCGACGCCTACGCGGCGATCCGGATCGCGAACCCCGGGGGCCTGGGGACGGCCCCCGACCAGGACGTCGCCGCCGAGCCCACCGTGACGCTGCTCGAGGCCATGCGTCTCGCCGCCGGCCGCGACGCGATCGCGCGCGAATACGCGACCGGCTACGCGACCACGTTCGAGCTGGGGCTGCCGGCGCTGCGCGCGGCGCGGACGGCCGGGCTCGGGTGGGACGACGCGGTCGTCGAGACGGGTCTCACGCTCATGGCGCACGCGCCCGACACCCACATCGCGCGGCGGGCCGGCTCGACGGCGGCACTCGAAGTACAGTCAGAGGCCGCGCGGGTCGTGGCGGCCGGCGGCGTGCGCACCCCCGAGGGGCGGCAGGCGATGGATCGCCTCGACACGACGCTGCGCGATGCACGACACCTGCGCAACCCGGGCGCCACGGCCGACCTGACGGGGGCCGCCATCCTGGCGGCGCTCCTCGGCGGCGCCTGGACCGAGACCATGGGAGCAGAGCAATGACAGGGCGGGAGGGATACCGCGTTTCCGTCGAGAAGGACTACCTCGTCTTCGCGTCGGCCCACTTCATCACGTTTGCCGGCCACCGCTGCGAGGGGCTGCACGGCCACAACTACCGGGCGCGCGTCACCGTCGAGGGCGCGCTGCAGCCGGGGAGCTGGTTCGTGTTCGACTTCGTCGAGCTGAAGCGCATCATGCGGACCCTGTGCGACGAGATCGATCACCTCGTGCTGCTGCCGACGCAGAGCGAACGGGTGAGCGTGCGGGAAGAGGGCGACGGAGACGCCGCAAGAGTGGTGGTCTCGGTCGATGGCGTCGAGCGCTACGTCTTCCCGCGGAAGGACTGCGCGCTGCTGCCGATCCCGAACACCACCGTCGAGATGCTCGCGACGCTGCTCGCCGAGCGGGCGCTCGCGCAGGTGCGCGCCGTGGGCGCGCAGGGGCTCACCGCCCTCGAGCTCGAGGTCGAGGAGAACTTCGGCCAGTCGGCCGTCTACCGCCGGGAGTTCACCGCGTGAACGTCGGCCGCGGTGAGCCGGCCGTCGAGCAGGGCCGACG
>CANIAI010000368.1 GCA_947465275.1 Acidobacteriota bacterium
ACCGGCTGCTCCTTCGCGATCGTGTCGCCGACATTCACCAGCACGCGGGCGACATCCCCCTGCGTGACGTTCTCTCCGAGTTCAGGAACCTTGAAGTCCGCCAATTCGCCTACTCCGACCGGCTGCTGGAACGTGGACGTGCGTGTCAGGAGTTCGCCGGGTTCGGCTTCTCCGGGTTGATCCCGAGATCGTCGATCGCCTTCTGCACCGTCGCGGCCTCGACCTTGCCCTCCTGGAGGAGCGAGCTGAGGGTGGCCACGGTGATGAACTTCGCGTCGACCTCGAAGAAGTCGCGGAGCGCCGAGCGCCCCTCGCTTCGGCCGAAACCGTCAGTGCCGAGCGACGTCAGCCGCCGCGGCATCCAGCGATCGATCGCGTCAGGCAGCGCCTTGACATAGTCGGAGGCGGCCACGATGACGCCCTCGGTGTCGCCGAGGCACTGCGTCACATACGGCACCCGCGGCGTCTCGAGCGGATGCAGCCGGTTCCAGCGCTCCGCGGCGTGCCCGTCGCGATAGAGCTCCTGGTAGCTGGTCACGCTCCAGACGTCGGCGGCGACGCCGTAGGCTTCGAGCTGCTGCTGCGCGGCGAGCACCTCGTTGAGGATCGCGCCGCTGCCAAGCAGCTGCGCCCGATGCTTCGCCTTCTTGCCCGTCAGCGCTGACGGCCGCAGCTTGTAGAGCCCCTTGAGGATGCCCTCGCGCACGCCGTCGGGCATCGCCGGCATCTCGTACGGCTCGTTCATCACGGTGATGTAGTAGAAGATGCTCTCGCCGTCCTTGTACATCCGCCGGATGCCGTCCTCGATGATGACGGCGATCTCGAAGGCGTAGGCCGGGTCGTAGGACATCAGGCTCGGCACGGCCAGCGCCAGCAGGTGGCTGTGGCCGTCCTGGTGCTGCAGACCCTCACCCGCCAGCGTCGTACGCCCGGCGGTGCCGCCGAGCAGGAAGCCGCGCGTGCGGGTGTCGGCCGCGGCCCACACGAGGTCGCCGACGCGCTGCATGCCGAACATCGAGTAGTAGATGAAGAACGGGATGGTGTTGATCCCGTGCGTCGCATACGCGCTGCCGGCGGCGATGAACGAGGCGAGCGAGCCGGCCTCGGTGATCCCTTCCTCGAGGATCTGCCCTTCCTTCGCTTCCTTGTAGTACAGCAGCGTGTCCATGTCGACCGGCTCGTAGAGCTGCCCGACGTGGGAGTAGATGCCGACCTGCCGGAAGAGCGCCTCCATGCCGAAGGTGCGCGCCTCGTCGGGAACGATCGGGACGACGAGCTCGCCGAGTTCCTTGTCGCGCAGCAGCTTCGCGAGCATGCGCACGAAGGCCATCGTCGTCGACGCCTTGCGTCCCTCGCTGCCCTTCGCGAACTCCGCGAAGAGCTCACTGAGCGAGTCGCCCTTGATCGGCTCGACGTCGACCTTGCGCGTCGGCACGAAGCCGCCGAGCTGACGCCGGCGCTCGAGCATGTAGGTGACTTCGGGGCTGTTCTCGACCGGACGGTAGAACGGGGCTTTCGCGATTTCGTCGTCGCCGATCGGGATGCCGAAGCGGGTGCGGAACGCGCGGAGCTCGTCTTCGTTGAGCTTCTTCTGCTGGTGGGTGATGTTCTTCCCCTCACCCGCCTCGCCGATGCCGTAGCCCTTGATCGTGCGTGCGAGCACGACGGTCGGCTGGCCGGTGTGCTCGACCGCCGCCTTGAACGCGGCGTACACCTTCATCGGGTCGTGGCCGCCGAGCGTGAGCTTCTTCAGCTCCTCGTCCGAGAGGTGCTCGACCATCTTCAGCAGGCGCGGGTCGGCGCCCCAGAAGTGCTGCCGCACGTAGGCGCCGCTCTCGACCGCGTACTTCTGGTACTCGCCGTCGACGATCTCGCCCATCCGCTTGACGAGCAGGCCTTCGTGGTCCTTCTCGAGCAGCACATCCCACTCACTGCCCCAGATCACCTTGAGGACGTTCCAGCCGGCGCCGCGGAAGGCTGCCTCGAGTTCCTGGATGATCTGGCCGTTGCCGCGCACCGGCCCGTCGAGCCGCTGCAGGTTGCAGTTGATGACGAAGATGAGGTTGTCGAGCTTCTCGCGCGACGCCAGGGTGATGGCGCCGAGCGTCTCGGGTTCGTCGGTCTCGCCGTCGCCGAGGAAGGCCCAGACCTTCGAGTTCGAATGCTTCTTGAGGCCGCGGTCCTCGAGGTAGCGCATGAACCGCGCCTGGTAGATGGCGCAGAGCGGGCCCAGTCCCATCGAGACCGTCGGGAACTCCCAGAAGTCGGGCATGAGCCAGGGGTGCGGGTACGACGACAGGCCGCCACCCGCCTTGAGCTCACGCCGGAAGTTGTCGAGCAGGTCGGCACTCAGGCGGCCTTCGACGAACGCCCGCGAGTAGATGCCCGGGGCGGCATGACCCTGGAAATAGATGATGTCGCCGTCGTGGTCGTCGCCCTTCCCCTTGAAGAAGTGGTTGAACCCGACTTCGTAGAGGGTCGCCGCCGACGCAAAGGTCGAGATGTGCCCACCGATGCCGTCCTCGGCCTTGTTGGCCTTGACGACCATCGCCAGCGCATTCCAGCGCACCAGGCTCTTGATCCGACGCTCGATTTCGCGACTGCCGGGATAGGGCGGCTGCTCCTCGGCGGTGATCGTGTTGATGTACGGCGTGTTCGCCGAGAACGGCGGCTTCACGCCCTGCTGGCGGGCGTGGGTGGACAGATCGCGCAGCAGGCGCGTAACGCGGGCGGCCCCGCCGGACTGGAGCACGTAATCGAGTGACTCGAGCCACTCGCGCGTCTCTACGGCCTCAAGCTCAGCGGGATCGTTTGGAGCAGTGTTGCGCATGATTTCCCTTGGAAGTAGTCGGTCGCCAGCACACCGGCCCCCGGGGACGGTCCCACCCGGGCGCGCAAATCGATATTCTACTATTCACGAAACTTCTAATGAAGTCTGTTTCGGTGAATCTTCCCTCCAGGAGTAGGACCCGCCCCGGGCCGGGCGCCCGGCTGCCCCGTCGGCTCGCCGAGCTGAACACCCGTATTTCGTCGTGCGAGCAGTGCCCGCGCCTGCGGGAGCACTGCACCAC
>CANIAI010000369.1 GCA_947465275.1 Acidobacteriota bacterium
ATCGGCGACTTCCACTACAACGGCCACCTGCTGCTCACGAAGTTCCCGGACTGCGCGGCCGCGCTCGACAAGTACCGGATCAACCCGGGCAACGTCGGCACGGGACGCCGGCGTGACGAGCAGTTCTCCACCATCTGCAAGGTGGCGATGGACCACGGTAAACCGGTGCGCATCGGGGTCAACGGCGGCTCGCTCAACCAGGAGCTGGTCGTCGCCAAGATGCAGGAGAACACCGACCGGCAGCTGGGCCGCTCGTCCGAGGACATCCTCAACGAGTGCATGGTGCTCTCGGCCGTCGAGTCGACCGGACTCGCCCTCGAAAGCGGGCTGCGGAAGGACCAGATCATCATCTCGTGCAAGGTCTCGCGGCCGCGCGACCTGATCGCCATCTACCGCGACCTGGCCCGCCAGACCGAGCAGCCGCTGCACCTCGGGCTCACCGAGGCGGGTATGGGGATGAAGGGACTCGTCTGGTCCGCGAGCGCCATGGGCGTGCTGCTGAACGAGGGGATCGGCGACACGATCCGGGTCTCGCTCACGCCGAAGCCGGGCGGCGACCGGCGCGAAGAGGTGTACGCCGCGTGCGAACTGCTGCAGGCGCTGGGGCTGCGCGCCTTCGCTCCCAGCGTCACGGCGTGTCCCGGCTGCGGGCGCACCACCAGTTCCACGTTCCAGGAACTCGCCGAGCGGACACAGGACTACATCCGCGAGCAGATGCCCACCTGGAAGCGCGAGTACGACGGCGTCGAGACGCTCACCCTCGCCGTCATGGGCTGCGTGGTGAACGGCCCCGGCGAGTCGAAGGCCTCGAACATCGGCATCAGCCTGCCGGGTACCGGCGAGGCGCCGAACTGCCCGGTCTTCATCGACGGGCAGCACGCCACGACGCTGCGCGGCACCTACGAGGAACTCGCCGCCGGGTTCAAGGCGCTCGTCGACGACTACGTCGCGACCCGCTATCCGCGCCGCGGCTGATCGGCGCGCCTCCTGCCAACGGCTCAGGCGGACGGCTCGTGCCGATAGCTCAGGCCGCCGACCGGCGACCGCGCGCGGCCCGCGCATCCTCCCGGGCCCGCCGCTCCAGCACCCGCAGGAACGCCCGTTCATCGGGCGAGAGCCCGCCCCGCGGTACCTCGCGCCGGCGCAGGGGCGATGGCGCCGGCGTCGGTGCGCGGCCCTCCAGGTCGCCCGCCTCGAACGCGTCGAGCACCGCCGGATGGATGTACGACGCCCGGCACACGCTGCGGGTGTTCCCGAGCAGCCCGGCCACCGCGTCGATCGCCTGCAGCAGTTGCCGCCGGCGTCCCGCCTTCGTCGGCGCCGGGTCGACGGTGCGCAGCGCCGTCAGCGCGAGCACGCTCCCGGCCCACGTCCGGAAGTCCTTGGCCGTGAACACGTCACCGGTGGCCTCCTTGAGGTAGGCGTTCACGTCGGCCGAGGTGACGTCCTGCACCCGCTCCGCGCCGGCGGCATCCCGATCGAGGTACTGGAAGAGTTCCTGTCCGGGGAGGTCGCGGCAGCGCGCAACGACGCGGGCGAGGCGCCGGTCGTCGACCGCGACCTCGTGCCGCACGCCGCTCTTGCCGCGAAAGCTGAAGCGGACGGTCGCGCCCCGCACCTCCGCGTGGCTGTCGCGCAGCGTGGTCAGCCCGAACGAGCGGTTCGCCTTCGCGTATTCGTCGTTGCCGACGCGAATCAGGCTGCGTTCGAGCAACTGCACGACCGTCGCGAGCACCTTCTCACGGGGCAGCCCCGGGCGCGCGAGGTCGGCCTGCGTGCGCGCGCGAATGCGCGGGAGCGCCGCGGCGAACGCGCGCATCCGGTGGAACTTCGTCTCGTCGCGGCACTGCCGCCAGCCGGGGTGATAGCGGTACTGCTTGCGCCCGCGTGCGTCACGCCCGGTTGCCTGCAGGTGCCCGCGCGGATCGGTGCAGATCCAGACGTCGGTCCATGCCGGCGGAATGGCCAGCGCGCGGATGCGCGCCAGCCGCTCGACGTCGCGGATGCGTCGCCCCCCGGCGTCGACGTACTCGAACCCGAGCCGGCCCATCCGCCGGCGGATGCCCGGTCCCTGGTCGCTGGCGTGCCGCAGCCCGGCAGCCCGGGCAGACGCGTCTGGTCCCACGCGACCAGCTGCAGCAAGGACGGGTCCGGCTCAGGCCGCGGGTGGCGGCCGGTCTCCACCCGTGATGAGGCGGATGCTCCGCTGGAACGTGAGGAAGGCGATGCCCCACTCGAACATCACGGCCAGGCGGCTGCGGAAACCGATGAGCATCACCAGGTGGATGAAGAGCCACGCCAGCCAGGCCGGCAGGCCGCGCAGGTGCAGGCGGCCGAGGTCGGCGATGGCGGCGCCGCGGCCGACGATCGCCATGCTCCCCCTGTCGCGGTATCGGAAGGGTGCGAGCGGCGGACGACCCGAGGCCCTGGCGAGAATGGTCGCGGTGGCGTAGGCCGCCTGCTGCATCGCCACCTGTGCGACCCCCGGCAGCGGACGGCCGTCCTCGCCGGCCAGCGAGGCGGCGTCACCGACGACGAACACCTCCGGGTGGCCCGGAATCGTCAGGTCAGGCTGCACGAGCACGCGCCCCGCGCGGTCGGTCGGCACCTGCAGTGTCCGACCGAGAGCGGGGATGCGGCGACGCCGGCCGCCCAGATGACGGTGCCCGCCTCCAGTCGTGCGTCTTCCCGACCACTCGCGGCGCCATGGTCCAGCGTGACGCCTTCCGCATCGATGGCGGTGACACGGGTCTGCTCGCGCACGTCCACGCGGAGCCGGGCCAGCGAGCGCCGCGCCGCCTCGCGCAGGTCGGCGGGGAACCCGGGCAGGATGCTCTCGCCCGCCTCGACGAGCACGATCTGCGCGCCGCGCGTGTCGACGGCGCGGAACTCGTCGCGCAGCGTCCGGCTCGCGATCTCGGCCAGCGTGCCCGCGAGTTCCACGCCGGTGGGTCCGCCGCCGACGAGCACGAAGGTGAGCAGCCGCCGCTGCCGCGCCGCATCGGTCTCGCGCTCCGCGCGCTCGAAGGCAATCAGCACGCGGCGCCGGATCTCGAGCGCGTCCTCCA
>CANIAI010000370.1 GCA_947465275.1 Acidobacteriota bacterium
CATCGCGTTCCTGCAGCACCTGCACAGCGTCCCCGGCTACGTGATGCTCGCGCTCACCCTCTGGCTGGCGGTCATCGTCGAGCGCGCGCACCTGGTGCGTGCACGGATGCTGGTGCTGGGACTCCTGCTGCTCGAGCTGCTGCAGGTAATGATCGGCGTCGCCCAGGCGAGGACCGGTGTCCCCGCGCTCCTGGTCGGCACGCACATGCTGCTCGCCGGCTGCATCGTGGCGGCGATGACGGGGCTGGTGCTGGTGTCGCGCGAGACAGCGCCTCGGAGGGCAGCGCCCCGGAAGGCGGCGGCCGGTTAGGCGTTCGCCGGCTGCACGGTCACCGGCACGGCGCCGCCCGACGCGAGCAACTCCTCCGAGTAGTGACATGCCGCGCGGTGGCCCGGCACCACCTCCCGCAGCAGCGGCACCTCCTGCGCGCAGCGCTCGCGCGCCATGAAGCAGCGCGGGTGGAAGCGGCACCCCGACGGCGGGTTCGCGGGGCTCGGCACGTCGCCCGTGAGCACGATGCGGGTCCGCTGACGGTCGGGGTCGGGCTGCGGAATCGCCGAGAGCAGCGACACGGTGTACGGATGCAGCGGCTGCCGATACAGATCGCCACTCGGCGCGAGCTCGACGATCTGCCCGAGATACATCACGGCGACCCGATCGCTGATGTGCTCGACCACCGAGAGGTCGTGCGCGATGAAGACGTAGGTCAGCGAGAGGTCGCGCTGCAGATCCTTCAGCAGGTTCACGATCTGCGCCTGGATCGACACGTCGAGCGCCGAGACCGGCTCGTCGGCCACGATCAGCTTCGGTCCCACGGCCAGCGCGCGCGCGATGCCGATGCGCTGCCGCTGCCCGCCCGAGAACTCGTGGGGATACCGCGCCGCCTGGCTCGGCGAGAGCCCGACCTGGCGCAGCAGCGCGGTGATCCGTTCCTGCAGCGCCGCGCCGCGCGCGAGCCCGTGCACCCGCAGCACCTCCGCGAGCATGGCGCGCACGGTGAGCCGCGGGTTGAGGCTCGAGAACGGGTCCTGGAAGATGATCTGCATCTCCCGGCGCAGCGATCGCATGGCGCCGCGCGAGAGTCCGACGACTTCACGCCCCTCGAACCGGACGCTGCCGCTGGTCGGCTCGATCAGCCGCAGGATGCAGCGGCCCGTGGTCGTCTTGCCGCAGCCGCTCTCCCCCACCAGCCCGAGGATCTCGCCGCGCGCGACGCTGAACGACACGCCATCCACGGCGCGCACGTGGCCGACGGTGCGCTGGAAGAAGCCCTTGCGGATCGGGAAGTACTTCGTGAGGTCGGTGACCTCGAGCAGCGGCTCGCTCATGGCTCCCCCGCCGCCGGGGTCCCGGCGGCCGCCTCGTCGTGCACGGGGTCGAGTGTCCCGGCCGCGATCTCGTGGGCCCGCCAGCAGCGGCTCAGGCGGTCCTCATCGAACGACTCGATCGGCGGATCCTCGAGGCACTGCTGCAGCGCCACGGGGCACCGGGGGTGGAACCGGCACCCCTCCGGGAATCGCGCCGGGTTCGGCACGCTGCCCCGGATGACGCGCAGCCGGTCGCGCGGCGCCCCGAGCTTCGGTAGCGAGGCCTGGAGCCCGGCCGTGTAGGGATGCAGCGAGCGCCGGAAGAGCGGACGCACCGGCGCGTGCTCCACCACCTGCCCCGCGTACATGACGGCCACGCGGTCGGCCGTCTCGGCGACCACGCCGAGGTCGTGCGTGATGAGGATCACGGCCATCCCGAGCTCGTGCTGCAGCTGCTTCAGCAGCGCGAGGATCTGCGCCTGGATGGTGACGTCGAGCGCCGTCGTCGGCTCATCGGCGATCAACAGGGCCGGCCGGCACGCGGGCGCCATCGCGATCATCACGCGCTGGCGCATGCCGCCCGACAGCTGGTGCGGATACTCGTCGACCCGCTGCGCCGGGGCCGGGATGCCGACCCGCTCGAGCATCTCGATCGCGCGGCGCTTCGCCTCGCGCCGTCCGAGCCGCTCGTGCAGCATCACCGTTTCCATGATCTGGTCGCCGCAGGTGTAGACCGGGTTCAGCGACGTCATCGGTTCCTGGAAGATCATCGAGATCGCGTTGCCGCGGATCGCCCGCATCTCGCGGTCGGACGCGGTCACCAGGTCCTGGCCGCGGAAGAGGATCTTCCCGCCCACGATCTGCCCGGGCGGCGACGGGAACAGCCGCAGGATCGAGAGCGCGGTCACGCTCTTGCCGCTGCCCGACTCGCCGACCACGGCCAGCGTCTCGCCCTCGTGCACCTCGTACGAGACGCCGTCGACCGCGCGCACGACCCCCTGTCCGGTGCGGAAGTGCGTCCGCAGGTCCTGCAGCTGCAGCAGCGGGGCGCCTGTCGGCCGGGACACGCCGCTCACGGACGTCCTCCCGCCACGCGCCGCGGGTCGAGGGCGTCACGCAGCCCGTCACCGAGGAAGTTGAAGGCCATCACCGTGATGAAGATCGCCGTCCCCGGCACGTAGAGCAGCCAGGGGAACGACGTCAGCGCGCGGATGCTGCGCGCCTGGTTGAGCATGTTGCCCCAGGAGGCGGCCGGTTCCTGCACGCCGACGCCGAGGAACGAGAGCACCACCTCGCCCAGGATGTAGCCCGGCACGGCAATGGTCGCGGCGACGATCACGAACGAGAGCGTGTTCGGCAGGATGTGGCGCGTGATGATGCGGAAGCGGCTGAAGCCGAGTGCCTCGGCGGCAATCACGTACTCGCTCTTGCGCAGCGACAGCACGAGGCCGCGGATCACGCGCGCGACACCCGCCCACCCGATGAAGGCCAGGATGGCGACGATGCCGAGGTACACCTGCTGGCTCGGCAGGTCGATCGGGATGATCCCGCGCAGCGCGATGATCAGGTAGAGCGAGGGGATGCTGAGCAGCAGCTCGGTGAAGCGCATGATCGCCGTGTCGGCGAACCCGCCGAAGTAGCCCGACACGCCCCCCAGCAGCAGCCCGAGGGTGAACGAGATCACGATGCCGACCAGGCCCACGGTCAGCGACACCTGCGAGCCGTACAGCAGCCGTGACAGCACGTCGCGG
>CANIAI010000371.1 GCA_947465275.1 Acidobacteriota bacterium
CCCATCAACGCGTACGGACAGACGAAGCTGGCGATCGAGCACGCGCTGCCGCACTTCGAGCGGGCCTACGGCCTCCGCTCGGTGCGCCTGCGCTACTTCAACGCCGCCGGCGCCGACCCCGACGGGGAACTCGGCGAGGACCACGCGCCCGAGATCCACGTGATCCCGCGCGCCATCGAGGCGGCGACCGGCGGCGCGCCGATCGACGTCTTCGGCGAGGACTATCCGACCCCTGACGGCACCTGCCTCCGCGACTACATCCACGTGGTCGATCTCGCCGACGCGCACCTGCGGGCGCTCGCGCGGCTCGAGGCGGGCGGCGACTCGGCGACCTACAACGTCGGCACCGAGCGGCCGTCGTCGGTCCGCGACGTCATCGCGGCCGTCGAACGGGTGGTCGGCCGCCCGGTGGCCCGGCGGTCGGCGCCGCGCCGGCCCGGCGACCCGGCCGTCCTCTACGCGGCGGCGGGGAAGATTCGCGAGGAACTCGGCTGGCGGCCGTCGCGTCCCGACCTCGAGACCATCGTGGCCGACGCCTGGCGCTGGCATCAGGCGCACCCCCACGGCTACGGCCGGGGCTAGCGCGCGGCCCGCGGGACGGGCTGGATTACACTTCTGCATTGGCTCGCGACGCACACGGTTTCCTCCGCCTGGTCGGGTACTCGCGCCCGTACCGAGGGCGCCTCGCGGCCGCCATTGCCGCGATGCTGCTGTACGGGGCGGCCTCGGCCGGCGCGGCGGCGCAGATCCAGCCCATCCTGGATGAGGTCCTGCCGTCGCGCGAGCGCCTGGGGCTGACCCTCCTCACGGTCGTCGGCCTCTACTTCATCAAGGGCCTCGGCGGGTACCTGTCGGGCTACCTGATGACCGACGTGGGGCAGCGGGTCGTCCGCGACATCCGCAACCTGCTCTTCGCGCACGTGCTCGGCCAGTCGGCCGCCTTCTTCTCGACCCAGACCAGCGGACGCCTCCTCTCGCGCATCACCAACGACGTCAGCCAGGTGCAGCAGGCGGTCTCCGAGACGCTCGGCGACCTGGCGCGCGAGTCGCTGGCGCTGCTCGGGTTCATGGGGCTGCTGTTCTACTACGACGCGCGGCTGGCGATCGTCTGCCTCACGGGCGCGCCGCTGATCGTCTATCCGCTGGTGCGACTCGGACAGCGCGTGCGCCGCACCACGCGCCGCAGCCAGGAGGCGATGGCGCACATCACCCACGTCAGCACCGAGGCGTTCACCGGGCATCGCATCGTGAAGGCGTTCGGGGCGGAAGGGCGCGAGGCCGCCAAGTTCCAGGCCGCGTCCGACCTGCTGTACCGGACGAGCATGAAGGTGACCAGCGCCTTGTCGGCGCTGCCGCCGCTGATGGAATTCATCGGCGGTCTCGCGTTCGCCGCCGCCCTCTGGTACGGCAGCCAGGAGATCGCCTCCGGCCGGCTCACCACCGGCGAGTTCATCGCCTTCATCACGGCGCTCTTCATGATGTATGCGCCGGCGAAGAAGCTCAGTCGCGTCAACGCCAACCTGCAGCAGGCGATGGCGGCGGCCGACCGCATCTTCGAACTGCTCGACACGCACAGCGAGGTGGGCGAGCGGCCGGATGCGGCCCCGCTGGCGGCGTTCGCCCGCGACATCGAGTTCCGTGACGTCGGCTTCAGCTACGCGGGCGCCGAGGGCGCGACGCTCCGCGGCGTCAGCTTCCGCGTCGGGGCGGGGCAGACCCTGGCGCTGGTGGGGCGCAGCGGCGCCGGCAAGACGACCCTCGTCAACCTGCTGCCACGCTTCTACGACGTCACCGAGGGCGCCATCCTGGTCGACGGCATCGACCTGCGGGCGGTGACGCTCGCGTCGCTGCGCGCGCAGATCGGCATCGTCACCCAGGAGACGGTGCTGTTCGACGACACCATCGCCGCCAACATCGCCTACGGGCGCCCCACCGCGACGCGCCCCGAGATCGAAGCGGCCGCCCGCGCGGCGCACGCCCACGAGTTCATCGTCACGCTCGACCGCGGCTACGAGACGATGGTGGGGGAGCGCGGCCAGCGGCTCTCGGGCGGACAGCGGCAGCGGCTCGCGATCGCCCGCGCCCTGCTGCGCGACTCGCCCATCCTGATCCTCGACGAGGCGACCTCGGCGCTCGACGCCGAGTCCGAACTGCTGGTGCAGGACGCCCTGTCGACCCTGATGTCGAACCGCACGTCGTTCGTCATCGCCCACCGCCTGTCGACGGTCCGCCGGGCCGACGCGATCCTCGTCCTCGAGCAGGGGCGGATCGTCGAGGCCGGGACGCACGAGACGCTGCTGGCCCGCGGCGGGGCCTATGCGAAACTGTACGAGCTGCAACTGCAGGAAGAGCCGGAAAACGCATGATCAAGTCGATGACGGGGTTCGCGTCGCTCACGCAGGAGGACGCGCGGGCGACCATCGGGGTCACCGTCCGCACCGTCAACCACCGCTTTCTCGACGTCCAACTGCGCATGCCGCAGGCGTTCGCGGAGCTCGAGTCGAAGGTGCGCGCCCTCATCAGCCGGCGGCTGGCGCGCGGGCGCGTCGAGGTGCACGTCTCGGTGCAGTCACGCGCGGTGGCCGTGCCGACCGTCGAACTCAACGAGCCGTTCATCCAGGCGCTCGGCGCCGCCCTCGATCGGGCGCGTGAGCATGGCCTCGTCACCGGCACCCTGTCCGCCGGCGACCTCGTGCGGCTGCCGCAGGCGCTGACCATCCGCGAGCAGCCGGCCGAGGCGGACCCGGCCGTCGAGGCGGGCATCGCCGCCAGCCTGGAAGCGGCCATCGATCAGGCGCTGGCCGACCTCGAGTCGATGCGCGTGCGCGAGGGGACGCACCTCCGGGTCGATCTCGATGCCCGCCTGGCGCTGCTCGCCGACCTGCTCGAGAAGCTCTCCGACGCGGCCGTGGGCGGCGCCGGCGCCCTGCGGGAGCGGCTGGCGACCCGCATCCGTGACCTGTCGATCGACGGACCGGTGGACGATCAGGCGCTCGCGCAGGAGATCGTCCGGTTCGCGAGCCGGTCGGACATCAGCGAAGAGACCACC
>CANIAI010000372.1 GCA_947465275.1 Acidobacteriota bacterium
TGAACGCCTTTCGCACGACGGGTGACTCGCAGCAATACCTCGCGGAGGTGGAGAAGCGCTTCTTCGGCTATGCGCGCCTGCCGCAGCCGGTCGTCACGCACCTCGAACTCGACGTGGCGCTCTACCCCGAGCAGGTGCGGGCGGAGGTGCGCGGCCGCTACCGCCTCGCCAACGACACGGGCTCGGCGATCGAGCGGGTGCACGTGCGCCTCATCGATCGCGATCTCCACCTCGTCGACCTCGATGTGCCGGGGGCGCGGCTCGAACGGAATGATGAGGCGTTCGGCTACCGCATCTATCGGTTCGACACGCCCATGCAGCCGGGCGACGTGCGAACCCTTGCCTTCCGTACGTACCGGGAGCAGCGCGGCTTCCGGGCGTCCGGAACCGAGATGGGGCTCGCGCCAAACGGCACGAACCTCACGACCGTCGACCTCACGCCGCGAATCGGCATGAGCGATGTCGGCCTGCTCGAGGATCCGGCCGCACGCCGGCGGTACGGCCTTCCTGCGCGGCAGCCGTTTCCGCGGTTGAGCGACGAGGAGGCCACGAGATTGATCCCGAACGGCGATCTCGGCTGGACCACGGCCGACATCACCATCTCCACGAGCGCCGATCAGCTGGCCGCCGCACCGGGACGGCGGGTCTCGGAGCGCGTCGAGAACGGACGCCGGATTGCGCGGTTCGTCTCGGCCGCGCCGATCAAGAACTTCTTCTCGATTCAATCGGGCCGGTATGCCGTGAGGACCGAGCGGCACGGCGGGGTGGAACAGGCCATCTACTTTCATCCCGCGCACCACTGGAACGTCGACCGCATGATGACGGCGATGGGGGCCTCCCTCGACTACTACCGCCGCGCCTTCGGCCCCTACCAGTTCGACCAGGCGCGCATCGTCGAACGCCCCGCGTACTGGGGCGGCGGCCAGGCGTTCGCGAACACGGTCGCGCTCGGCGAAACCGCCGGCTTCGCCATGGACATGCGGGGTGGCGGCGCGCCCGACATGGTCACCATGTTCGTCGCGCACGAACTGGCGCACCAGTGGTGGGGACAGCAGGTGCTGGGCGCCAGGATGCAGGGCGCCTCGCTGCTCTACGAAACGCTCGCGCAGTACTCGGCCCTGATGGTGGCCAGCACGCTGGGGGGAGAGGACAGCATTCGCGCGTACCTGCAGTTCCAGCGCGATCGCTATCTGAGCGGCCGACGCACCCAGGTGCTGGCGGAGGAACCGCTCGTCAGCGTCGACGTGAGCCAGGACCACATCGCGTACGGGAAGGGCGCGCTCGCGCTCTATCACCTCCAGCGGCGGATCGGTGCCGACGCCGTGAATCGCGCCCTGCGCCGTTTCGTCGACCGGTACCGTTTCACCGTCGCCCCCTACCCCCGCTCGGTCGACCTGATCGCCCTCCTGCGCGAGGAGGTGACGACGCCAGCGGATCAGGGGCTGATCACCGACCTCTTCGAACGGATCACGCTGTACGACCTGAGGGTGGACGCGTCGAGCGCCGTCCGCCGCGCCGACGGGAGATGGGACGTCACCGTGGCGGTCGAGGCGAAGAAGTTCTACGCCGACGGGTCGGGCCGGGAGCAGGAGGCCGCACTGGGCGATCGCATCGAGATCGGCCTTTTCACGGCGGAGCCGGGTGGACCGGCGTTCGGGACGAAGGACGTGCTCCGCATGGAGCTCCGGCAGGTGCGCAGCGGGAGGCAGGTCTTCCGCTTCGTCAGCGACACGAAGCCGACGCACGCCGGCGTCGACCCGTACACCCTCTACATCGACCGGAATGCCCGCGACAACGTCGCGCGGGTGACAGGCTGAGCGACCTCACGTTCGCCCGGCACCACCGCCGCGGCCGGTATCGAGGTAGTAGCGGCCCAGCCACCGGCTCAGGCCGTCGAGGCCGGGGAACAGGGTCCGTTCGTTCACGTTGGCCTGATCGAGCTTGTCACGCACCTCCCACTTCAGCCGCGCGGGGACGTCCACGCGTCGGCACAGGTCGGGATGTGCGGCGATCCACCCGTTCATCCCGGTCAGCGGCCCCGGCATCAGCGAGAACAGGGCGAACTGGTTGAGGATGCGCGTGTCGAGTGACGGCGGCTCGATGAAGGCGACGAACGGGTCGCCGCCGAGGGCATCGAAGTCGCGGAGCGAGGCGAAGCGGCTGAGCATCTCGACGGTGAAGGTGTCGGACTGCTCGTCCTCGAGGAGACGCCGCAGCTGATCCGGCAGCAGCCGGTTCGCCCGCACGAAATCGACGCACCAGACGACCCCGTCCTCGTCGTACGTGTCAGGGTCGTCGGTCGCGAAGTGCAGGGCGACCAGCGGTGAGTAGGTCCAGTCGACCAGCCGCGTCGGCAGGCCATGGTGCTGCGCCACCGCGAGCCAGTGCCAGATCGAGTCGACGCCGCCGGCCGCCTGCGCATGCGCGTACTTCCGGAAGTTGCGGAGGAGCGACTGCTCGAGGCGGGTGGGGTCGTCGTGCCCGCGCGCGAGCCGGGTGAGGCTGGACGAGAGGTCGTGCGCGCAGTGCGCGAGTCCGCGGTACGCGAACGGCGACCGGAACCGCCGGAGCGTGTCGTTCCACGACCCCTCGTACAGCGCGTCGAGCAGGGCGGACCAGCTGGCCGGTCGGCTCATACGGTGGCGCGTGCACGCGCCGGGCCGACCCGCGCCGCGGCACGCGGAGGGGATCCACCTTTGCAGTGACCGAGGCATGACCCTGGTGTGGACACCTCGACTGCTGCGCGTCACCCTCGCTCTCTGTGTCTGTGTCTGCCTGGGCGTACTGCTCGGCGCCTGCTCGCGCGGGCCCGACCCCGAGACGATGGCGCCGCAGCTGCGCAGCGCCGCGGCGACGCGTCCGTCGTGGGTGGCCGACACGCCGCTGGGGCGGCGCCTCTGGACGATCGAGCAGGCGTTCTACGAGGCGCGCGGCTATCGCCCCGCCTGGACGGACCGCGGTCGAGAAACGCCCGACATGCGGGCGCTGCTCGAGCAGTTGCGGCGCTCGACGGACCATGGCCTCGACCCGGCCGACTACGACGTCGCCA
>CANIAI010000373.1 GCA_947465275.1 Acidobacteriota bacterium
GGGAATTACGGCATCCGCATCGTGGACATCGTGAGCCCGACCGAGCGGATGCGGTCGATGGAGGCCTGAGTGGAGACCATGGGAATCATCGCAGGGGCAATGGTAGCGGCCGTGTTCGGCGCGGGGGTCTGGACGCTGCACCTTCGGCAGCAGCGCCGGGTCGAGGCGCTCGAGGGACGCCTGGCGAGCCTCACCGCCGGCATCTCGCTGCTGACCGACACCACCGAGACCGGCCTGCGCGACATCGCGCTCGAGATTGGCCGCCTGTCGAGCGGGCCGGCCGTGACCCGGCCCCGCAGCCGCGCGACCACGCACCGCCGGATCACCGGCGCCGCGAAGCGCGGCCACTCGGTGCAGGAGATTGCCGCCAGCGAGCAGGTGTCCGAGGGAGAAGTGACCCTGCGCCTGAGCCTGGCCACCGCATCGGAGGAGCCCCGTGCCGCGCTGCGCTGAGCTGACCTGTGGACGCTGGCGTCCTGAGCGGCTGGTGCCGCGCTGGGCGACGGGGCTCCGCTTCAACGGCCGCTGGTACTGCTCGCGTCCCTGCGTCGAACTCGCGGTGCGCGCCCGTCTCGACGCGCCGGTCGCGGCCGGTGCCGTCCCGCCGTCGCTGCCGCCGCTGCGGCTCGGGGTGCTGCTGCGGCACCTCGGCGTCATCGCCGAGCCCGATCTCGAACGCGCGCTCGCAGGCCAGCGGGAGAGCGGCCTGCGTCTGGGCGCCGAGTTGCGGCGCCTGGGACTGGTGGGTCCCGAGGCCGTGCTTCGGGCCCTCGCGGCCCAGAGCGGCGTCAGCTACCTGGCGAGCTTCGACGCGCGTCGTGCGGCCCATGGGCCGTCGTGGCTGTCGGAGCCGATGGTGCGGGCGCTGGGGCTCATCCCGTTCGAGGTCGAGCCGGTGTCGCGCACGGTGCGGGTGATCTGCACCGCGCCTGTCCCCCGCGCGGCCATGCGGGCGCTCACCAAGCTGACGGGCTGGCTGCCCGAGCCGTACCTGGTCGACGACGCGGTCTGGGACGAGGCGCTCGTCCAGTACCACGCCGCGCCCGAGGGGACGCCGAGCGTGTCGTCCACGGTCGACACGCTCGCGGCCGCGGCGTCACGCGTGGCGGACCTGGCGCAGCAGGACCGCGCCGTCACCATGCGCCACGCCACCTACGACCACTACACGTGGGTGCGCATCGAAGGCACCCAGCAGCTCGCCGACCTGATCGTGGCGGGCGTACAGGAGGAGCCATGCCTGGCGGCGCATACAGCGCACTGAGCGGGATGCAGACGCGGCTCGAGGAGCTCGATCGGCTCGCGGCCGATCTCGCCAACATCGGGACGGCCGGCTACAAGCGCGAACAGACCGGTGCGTTCGTCGCGGAACGCACCCCGTTCGCGCGCGAGCTGGAATCGGCGGTGGACGTGGTCGGCGGGAACCGGCGCGTGGACCAGCGGCCGGGCACGCTCGCCTCGACCGGCCGGAACCTCGACCTGGCGCTCGAGGGGAAGGGCTTCTTCGTCATCGAGACGGCGAACGGTCCGCGCTACACGCGCGACGGCGGCTTCACCCGCAGCGCCGACGGCACGCTGGTCACGCGCCAGGGCGAGCCGGTGCTCGGCCAGGCGGGGCCCATCCGGATTCCGGCGGGCGACCTCCTGATCGAAGGCGACGGCACCGTGAAGGCAGGCGCCACCGTGGCCGGAAAGATTCGCGTCGTCCAGTTCGGGAGCGAGAGCGAGATCGTGCGCGAGTCGGGCGCGCGGTTCCGCGCGATTCCCGGCGCGGAGCCGGTCCCGGCGCCGGGAGCCACCGTGCTCTCGGGCTCGCTCGAGCAGTCGAACGCATCGGTCGTCGACATCATGGCGCGCCTGACCGACCTGACCCGGACGTTCGAGACGCTCCAGCGCGGGGTGACCACCCTGAGCAACGACCTCGACGGACGCGCGATCACGGAACTGGCAAAGCGGTAATCGGGCACCCGGGAGGAGATCGTGATTCGAGCACTCTATACGGCGGCCAGCGGCATGAACGCGCAGCAGGCCAACATCGACAACGTCGCCCACAACCTGGCCAACGTGAACACGACCGGCTTCAAGAAGAGCCGCGTCGAGTTCGAGGACCTGGTCTACCAGCAGATCACGCCGCCCGGAAGCGCCACCTCGCAGGAAGGTGAGGCGCCGGTTGGTCTCGAGAGCGGGCTGGGCACACGGGCGGTCGCCACCGCGCGGAACTTCTCGACCGGGAACCTGAAGAGCACGTCGGGGCCGCTCGACCTCGCCATCGAGGGCGCGGGGTTCTTCCAGGTCACGCTGCCGGGAGGCCAGACCGGCTACACCCGTGCCGGGAATCTGCACCTGAGCGGGCAGGGACAGCTCGTCACGAACGAGGGCTACCAGATCGAGCCGCAGATCAGCATCCCGGCCAACGCGATCACCGTCAGCATCTCGAAGGACGGCATCGTCTCGGTCTCGCAGCCGGACGGCCCCTCTCAGCAGGTTGGCACCATCGAGCTGGCGTCGTTCCAGAACCCAGCCGGGCTCGAGGCGCGCGGCGGCAACATCTTCGTCGCGACCACCGCGTCCGGTGACGCGCGGACGGGCACGCCGGGCAGCGACGGCATCGGCTCGGTGCAGCAGGGATTCCTCGAGGACTCGAACGTCAGCGTCGTCGAGGAGATGGTGAACATGATTCTCGGACAGCGCGCCTACGAGGCGAGCTCCAAGGTGATCCGCGCGGCCGACGAGATGCTGCAGCAGGTCAACACGATGGCGCGGTGACGACGATGTCCCGCCTGCTCCCCCTGCTCGTGGCCGGACTGCTGGCGTCGTGGTCGCCGGCCGCCACCCTGTCGGCGACGGCGGGTGCGGTCGTGACGCCACGCGACGCGATCGTCGCGGCGGTGCGGGCCCGCATGGGACAGGCGCTGGTGACGGTCGATGTCGACCGGCTCGAGACGACGGTCGCGCCCTCGTCCGGGCTGGTGGCCGTCCCCGACCCGGCGGGACGGGCGGGCCGCGCGACGCGCTTCACGCTCGGCACCGCCGCCGGA
>CANIAI010000374.1 GCA_947465275.1 Acidobacteriota bacterium
CCCCGGCACGAGCGGCAGTTCGGGTGCGAGGGGCAGGTCGAGCGGCTGCGACGCCCCGCCGCCATCCCCGCCCACGCGGAAGGGCCGCAGGTCTGACTCGGTCAGGTCGAGTACCCGGATGATGTGCGGCGTGAGCGTCAGGACGATGTCGGTCTCCTGCGTCTCCTTGCGCGAGTGCGCGAACAGCCGGCCGAGCACCGGCAGGTCGCTGAGCCCCGGCACCCCGTCCAGCACCCGCCGCTCGTCGTCGCGAATCAGCCCGGCCAGCAGGTTCGTCTCGCCATCACGCAGGCGAATCACCGTGTTGATCGCCCGGTTGCCGAATGTCGGCAGGCCGCCGAAGCCGGTGCCGGAGATGCTGCTCACCTCGACCTTCAGCGCCAGCGACACTTCATCATCGTGGTGCGTGCGCGGGGTGATGTCGATGTTGACGCCGATGTTCTCGTAGTTGAACGACGTGATCGGCTGCTGTGACACCCCGCCGGTGGCGATGGGCGAGAAGGTCGTGACCGGCACCGGCACGCGCTCACCGAAGCGCGCCTGCGCGGCAACCCCTTCCGACGTGCGGAGCTGCGGGTTCGCGAGCGTGCGCGTGTTGCTGTCGGTCTTCAGCAGGCGATAGAAGAGCCCGGGCAGGTTCGTCAGCGAGAGGCCGGCCTGGGTGAGGTTGCGGAGGTCGCGGAGGGTCAGGTCGTCACGGTTGACGCTCGCCTCGCCGTTGATGCCGGCCGAGCCCGGAGACGCCAGCTGCAGCCCGTAGTCGCGCAGGCGCGTCCGGTCCACCTCCAGGAGCTCGACCTCGATCACCACTTCGGGGCGCGCCTTGTCGATCGCCGAGATCAGCTTCGCCGCCGCCGCGATCCGCTCCGGCGTGTCCTTGATCGACAGCGCGTTGGTCGCGGTGATCGGCGCGATGCGCCGGCTGTCGATGACGATGCGGAGCAGGTCAATCGTCTCCTTCAGGTCGGCGTTGCTCAGGTAGAAGGTGCGGACGATCTCTTCCTCGAACTCCCGCCGCTTCGCCGCCGTGTCTGGAATCACCGTGACCGTGCGCGCCGCCGTGACGCGGTAGAAGGTGCGCGAGGCCTGCGCGATCGCGGCGAGCGCGTCTTCGAGGGCGCTGTTCCGCAGGTCGATCGTGATCGGCTGATCCCGGAACTGCGGGTCGAACACCACGTTGATGTTGGTGAGGCGGGCGAGTGCCGTGTAGACGTCGCGGGCGCTCGCGTCGCGGAAGGTGAGCGAGGCGGGCACGCGGATGTCGGCGGGCAGCCCGGGGCCGGCGGGCGCTGTGTCTCGGGTGCGGTCGATGAGCGACTCGAGCTGCGTCTTCCCCTCACGGCCGACGGCGACCTTGGTGCGCAACTGGACGCGCATCTCCCGCAGCAGGCTGTCGATGTCGCCGCTGCCCGGGTTCAGTTCGGCCGCGAGCTGCAGCTCCACCAGCGCCTCGTCCAGCTTGCCCGACGCCTGCAGGCGCCGGGCGCGGGCGAAGTGATCCTGCGCCGCACGCAGGCGCGCCCGGTCGAGCCCGAGGCGGGCGGTGCGATTGTCGGGGTGCTGCTTCAGGGCCCGGGTGTATTCGACGACGGCCTGGTCGTAGTCCTGGAGGCCCTCGGCGGCCTGCGCGGCACGGAAGGCCCCGCCGCCGCTCGCGCAGCCGGCGACCAGCGCCAGCACGACGACCCACGCGAAACGGCTAGTTGGCTGCGCCATCAGTGATCACGTCGACTCCCCGCGGGATGCGGAAGGTGAACTCCTTGTCGGCGAGTCCCTGGTTCTCCTTCAGATCCGAGAACACCAGGGTCGACTCGCCACCCTGGCGATCGTGGGTCATCAGCGCCCGCCACTGCAGCGTCGCCGGGTCGACGGCCATCACGAAGAACTCGTACTCGGGCTCCTCACGCTTCGGGACGAGCTTCAGCCCGACCGTACCGGCCACGGGGGATTCGACGTAGCTCGCCGTGAAGTCACGCGCCATGTCACCCTTGCCCGCGAGGAAGAGCGCCGGCGTGGTGGCCTGGTTCGCTGCCGGGACCGCGGCGACGATCACCTGCCGGTCCTCGGGGATGTAAGAGTAAACCCGGCGGCCGTCCGACACGAACTCCTTCTTTTCCGGGGCGGTGTACACGAACCGCATCATCCCCGGCTTCTTGACCCGCAGGGTGCCCTGCTCACGTGACTGCGTGCGCAGCGCCCCCCCGCGGTAGGTGTGCACGAAGCGGGCGGAGAAGTCGCGGATTCCCTGGTAGCGCTGTTGGAGCGAGCGGACGAGTGCGTCGGCGGGCGGACGGGTCTGGGCGGTCGCGAAGACCGGAAGCGCCGCGAGCAGGAGCGTCAGGAGCAGACGGCGACGGAGCATGGCGGCATATCCTCGGCCGGCCCCGGGCTGTGGCCCGGCCAGGCAGGGCTGTCGCAAGCGTAGCACGACGCCGGATCAGCCGGTGGTGACGGGACGGGAGGCGCGCTTCGCCTCGAGGAAGGCGCGTACGGCCTCGAGCGGGCGGGTGTTGAGCACGTGGCGCGGCTCGACCCACCCGCGTCGGGCGGTGGCGACCCCGAGGCGCATCTGCACGCGCAGCATGTCAGCCCGGTGGCTGTCGCTGTCGACCGACAGGGTGACACCGGCGGCGATCGCCTGACGCGCGAGCACCCCGTCGAGATCGAGGTGCCCCGGCGCGCCGTCCACTTCGACGGCCGTCCCGGTGTCGACCGCCGCGTCGAACAGACGGGCGAACGCCACGTCGTATCCCGGCTGTTGTCCCGGCGAACGGTTCGCCGGGTGCGTGATGATGCCGACCAGCGGGTGCCGGACGGCCCGCAGGTAGCGCTCGGTGAGCCAGGCGCCGTCGTGCCCGCCGTGGTCGTGCAGCGAGGCGAGCACGATGTCGAAGCCCGCCAGCAGCGTGTCGTCGAAGTCGAGGCTGCCGTCGTGCATGATGTCGACCTCGACGCCGTGCAGCACCGCGATGTCGGGGAAGTCGTCCCGGACTGCCGCCACCTCGTCCGCCTGGCGCGCGACG
>CANIAI010000375.1 GCA_947465275.1 Acidobacteriota bacterium
CCCTCACGTTCCTCGACGAGACCGGCGCGGCGGTGAAGTACGACACCGGCACCATGCCGGCGACGAAGGTGCTCTGGTCGCCGCGTGTCGGCGTGAACTACGACGTCTTCGGTGACCAGTCGACGCAGATTCGCGGCGGCACGGGGCTCTTCAGCGGCAAGCCGGCCTACGTCTGGATCTCGAACCAGGTGGGCAACACCGGCGTGCTGATCGGCGAGAGCATCGTGCTCAACCCGGGCACGGCGTATCCGTTCACCCCAGACCCGACGCGGTACAAGGGCGCGGCAACCGGCGCGAACGCCTCGAGCTACGCGCTGAACGTCACCGACAAGGACTTCAAGTTCCCGCAGGTGTGGCGCACCAACGTCGCGCTCGATCGCAAGCTGCCGCTCGGCATCATCAGCACGACCGAGTACCTCTACGCGAAGGACGTCAACGGCGTGTACTACATCAACGCCAACCTGCCGCTCCCGCAGGGCGCCTTCACGGGTGTCGACGCCCGTCCGCGCTGGGTGGGCACCCCCTGCGCGTCGGCCGGCCAGGCCGGCGGCTGCGTGACGCGCCTCAACAACGATCCGGGCAACCAGGTCACCGCGAACTACGTCCTCAAGAACGGCAGCGAGGGCAGCTCGTGGAACGTCGCGCAGTCGCTGTCGAAGACCACCTCGTTCGGCCTGATGGTGCGTGGCGCCTACAGCTACGGTGTCTCGCGCACGATCAGCGACCCCGAGTCGACCGCGGCGACCAGCTTCAGCCGCAACAGCACGTCGTTCAGCGCGAACGCGCCGCTGGCGTCGACCTCGATGTGGTCGCCGGGGCACCGCGTGTTCGCCCTGGTCAACTACACCCGCACCTACTTCAAGCTCGGGGCGACGTCGATCTCGGCGTTCTGGGAAGCGAAGCAGAGCCAGGTGAACGCCTCGTCGCGCCTCAGCTACGTCTCCGCCGGTGACATGAACGGCGACGGCGTGAGCACGAACGACCTGATCTACATCCCGCGCAACGTGTCGGAGATGAACTTCTCGGCGTTCACGGCGGCCGGCCAGACCTTCTCGGCCGACCAGCAGGCGCAGGCGTTCGAGGCCTTCATCAACCAGGACGCGTACCTGAGCAAGCACCGTGGCGAGTACGCGAAGCGCAACGGCGGCGTCATGCCGATCTTCAACACGATCGACCTGTCGCTGACGCAGGACATCTTCCACAACGTCGGCGGCCAGAAGAACTCGTTCCAGCTGCGTCTCGACGTCGTGAACTTCGGGAACCTGCTGAACCACGACTGGGGCGTCTCGCAGCGTCCGACCGCGGCGCTCACCACCAACCAGCAGCTGCAGGTGCTCACGACCCCGAGCGTCGATGGCCAGGGCCGTGCCACCTACCGCCTGGCGACCGTCAACAACCAGCTGATCAGCAAGACCTTCCAGACGTCGGCCACCACCAGCGACGTCTACCAGCTGATGCTCAGCCTGCGGTACGGCTTCAACTAGACCGCAGCTGCACGACGCGTCACGACCGGCGGGTCACCCCGCCAGCGAAGGGCCGGCTCCCGAGAGGGGGCCGGCTCTTTGTTCTTGTGGGCGGTCTTACAGGCTGGCGGCTGGCTGCTCCAGCGCGCGTCGATCCCACCCGCCCAGCGTGGCGGCCTGTGCGTGGGTGCTGTCGACGAACGCCCTGAGCGCGGCGTCTGGTGAGGGCGCCGTTCTGACGGCCTCGTACGGCAGGAGGAACTATACTGAACCAGATGGTTCAGTATTCAGAGGCCAGCCTGGACGCGTCGTTCACCGCGCTGGCGGACGCCACCCGGCGCGGGGTGCTCGCGCAGCTCGGACGCGGGGACGCATCCATCACCGACCTGGCCGACAGGTTTCAGATGACCCTCACGGGGATGAAGAAGCACGTCGGCGTCCTGGAGCAGGCCGGGCTGGTGGCGACCGAGAAAGTCGGGCGCGTGCGCACCTGCCGGCTGGGCCCGCGGACGCTGGCGCCGGAGGCGGCCTGGCTCGAGCGGCACCGGCAGCTCTGGGCCGCCCGGTTCGACGCGCTCGACTCGGTCATCGACGACTTGAAGCGGAAGGAGACGGTCAGTGGACGCAAGACGAGGAAGTGAGGCGACGCCCATGGCGTACGCCACGACGGTGGAGCGGACGTCGGATCGCGAGCTGGTCGTCACCCGCACGTTCAACGCCCCGCCCCGCATCGTGTTCGAGGCGTGGACGCGGGCCGACCTGTTCCGGCGGTGGTGGATTCCGCAGTCACTGGGCATGGTGCTCCGTTCCTGCGAGATGGACGTGCGCGTCGGCGGCACGTACCGCCTCGTGTTCGAACCCGAGGGGATGGCGTTCTTCGGCACCTACCTCGAAGTCGACCCGCCGTCGCGCCTCGTGTGGACGAACGAGGAGGGTGGCGAGGCTGGTCCCGTCACCACCGTGACGTTCGAGGCGCAGGGCGACAAGACGTTGCTCGTGCTGCGCGAGCTCCATCCCTCGAAGGACGCGCTCGACGCCGCCGGCACCGGCGCGGCGGAAGCGCTGGTCGAGACGTTCGCTCAACTGGACGCGTTGCTGCTCGCCTCGAACGCGAGCTGATTGGCGCTGAGGGGGCAGCTGATGGCACGCCAATTTCCTTGACACGTATTCAGAGGGACCTCGGCGCGCGGTCCGTGGCCCTCCGGAAACAACCCCGAGAAGACGTGCGCCCGTGTGCCCACGGCGCGTTCTCGCGACGGACATGACTGAGCTCGCACCCGCCGAGGATCGCCCGTCATAGGGCATCCTGAGCGGTCCACGATCACGGGCTTACCATGCGGCATGCACGCCGACACGCCGCTCACACTGGCTCCTGCGTCCACACTCGCGCCAATCGACACCTGCGCGCCACCGCACGTCGAGCAACTCGCGGACGCCATCGCGACACTCGCCGCGCGCCTGCACGCGGCCACCTACGAGCTGCTCGTGCTGATCCGCCGCTTCGACGAGGCCGGCGGCTGGCACGGCGGATTCGTCTCGTGCGCGCAC